>NZ_BOQD01000202.1 GCF_018332515.1 Bacillus hominis
CATAATTTGTCGGTTTTTTTAATACTATAAAAACGTTCTCTGTACTTTTTCCCAGAAGGAATTGTTTTTTAATTTAACAGTTTTAATTTGTTTATCGCTTAAACGAACAACGGCTTTTTCCACTTGTTTAATGCTAAGTGCTTCGTTATCCATTCCGATAACAGGATAATCATTTCCATCTGGTTTAAGTGTTAAAGTTAACGTACGCTCGTGATTTAAAAGGAACGGTGATCCGAGTGTACGGTATGTGTTGTTATTTAAAGATGCTAGTTCGCTTACTTGGAAACATGGGATAAGTGGATCGACAACTGCACCATGTAATGATTTATTGTAAGCGGTACTTCCTGTAGGTGTGGAGATAACTAATCCATCACCTCTAAATGTTTCAAAATGTAAATTGTCGACGTGTACGTCCACAACAAATGTTTTAATGATACTAGAGCGTAATGTGAATTCATTTAAACAATGGAAAGATGTACCGTGATCTACATCTACTTTAATTGTTGGATATTTTCGCACTTCAATTTCGTTTTTTGTAATTTCTTGAAGGGCTGTATCAATGTGATCGATATGGAAATCGCAGTAGAAAGAAATTTCATCTTTCGTAGAAATACCTGCGTATAAGCAATCTTCTCTAAAACCAGTTTTACGAACGGCTTGTAAGAAAGTTCCATCATCTCCAACACTGACGATAGCGTTTGCATTTTTTGGATGATCTAATATGGTAAATCCATTCTCCTCTAAAATACGATATATTGGTTTCATTTTTTCAACGAGTGTTACTTTGTCATCACCATAAAAGAAAAATAAATTGCGACGATCTGCCATTATGTATCCCTCCACTGCAGTTAAATTTTCTAGTCTTAGTGCTACATATCGTCAGAGTATGTTTCTAGATGATATGTTCAAATAGTATATTTCGATATAAATTGTCAAAATCCCTTTTTATTTTTAGAAAAATTTTTATATTCAATTTTATAAAAGTCTGTTTAATGATGAATAAACTTGTCGACAATGGGTATGGAGTGAAAGGATGGTACGAATGAAGTGGCTCGTAATTGGAATGATAATTCTTCTACTTTTTATTTTGCTAATACTATTATCGAAAATATCGCTTAAGGTGACGTTTTTATATTCAGAAATGGAAAAACAATGTTTATTTCAAGTGAAAATATGGATGATTCGATATACGTTTGATGTATTGGAAAGAATTGAAAAACAGCAGAAAAAGACAGGACAGAAAATCGAAAAAGCCGAAAAAGACGGTGGAATAGATAATAAAATTATGGCGCAACTTGATAGCATTGGAGAGCTGATAAAAAAGCTTCAAGACGTTCATACTATTGTTAAAGATTTTCTCAAACGAGTGAAAATCAATGGTTGGAAATGGCATACGCAAATTGGAGCAGGCGACGCAGCTAGTACTGGAATTGTCACTGGATATGCATGGGGGACAAAAGGAATGGCTGCTGGAGTTGTAGGACAATATATGCATATTGTCGACATACCAGAATTTGAAATTACACCTGTTTTTCAAGGGAAGGGATTTGCATCAAGATGTGAGTTAACAGCATCTTTTCGTATATTCCGTACTGTAAAAACAGCGGTGAAATTACTCATGTTTATGAGAAAGCAAAAATCTGGTATGACAGAAAAATCTGTTCAAGCATAGGGGGGATATGGAATGGACCATCCAATTCAAGGTTTAATGACAACCGCAATGCAGCATTTAAAACAAATGACTGATGTAAATACAATTGTTGGTGACCCAATTAAAGCGGCAGATGGAAGTGTAATTCTTACCGTTTCGAAAGTCAGTTTTGGATTTGCTGCTGGTGGAAGTGAATTTGGTAAAGTAGAACATTCAGGCCATTATCCATTTGGTGGAGGTAGTGGTGGAGGAGTTTCTATTAATCCTGTTGCCTTTCTTGTTATAAATGGAGAAGGTGTGAAAGTATTACACTTAGATAAGCAAACACACGTCATTGATAAAATAATTGAATTAGCGCCACAAGCTGTTGATAAAGTGAAAGAAATGATGGATAAACGAAAAGAAGATGATCCTGAATTTCAAATTTAACGAATAAAGAAGCTGATCAATGGATTGGCTTCTTTAATTTTTTTGTAAATAAAGCGATTTTATTTGCATTATCGATAGGGACAAACTATCATTTACATTGTACATATTTTGTTTAAATAAGGGAGGATTTTCAAGTGGCAAACGTAACTTTTAAAGGTAATCCAATGACTTTAGTTGGAACAGAAGTTAAAGTTGGCGATCAAGCGCCAAACTTCCAAGTATTAGCAAACGACTTATCTCCAGTAAGTTTAGAGACATACAAAGGTGAAGTAAAATTAATTAGTGTTGTACCTTCAATCGACACAGGTGTGTGTGATGCACAAACACGTCGTTTTAACCAAGATGCAGCAGGTATTGAAAATGCGAAAGTATTAACAATTAGCGTTGATTTACCATTCGCTCAAAAACGCTGGTGTGCAGCTAACGGTTTAGAAAACGTTGCGACACTTTCTGATCACCGTGACCTTTCATTCGGTGAAGCTTATGGCTTAGTAATGAAAGAACTTCGTTTACTTGCTCGTGCAGTATTCGTAGTAGATAGCAATGACAAAGTAGTTTACGTAGAATACGTAAGCGAAGGTACAAGCCATCCAAACTATGAAGCAGCATTAGAAGCAGCTAAATCTGCGAAGTAATGTAAAAGAAGACGACCTCTCATTAAAGTTTCACTTTAGAAGAGGTCGTTTTTTCTCATGTATTGTTAACTGAACCAATATATGAGAAAAGACGTTACAGCATACATCGCTTAAAAGGGAGCTCTTAAAAAGAGGTCGCTTTTTCTTTTGGGAAAAATTTAGATTATGGTATGATATAAGTTATGTGTAAATGAGAGAAGGAGGAATGTACGTGAGTCAGGCAGTAGAAACATTATTTTCTATTTTTGATTCTTCTACGGTAGTTTTACGTAAAGAATTAGATGTAACATATTTAGAGGCGCTTGTAGAAACAGGTGATAACTTGTTTGAGGGAGCGATTTTACAAGAGGAATTATCCGAATCAACAATTGACAGGTTGAATCGTGAATATAGTACGTTTAATGAAGAAACATATAAAGGGGAAGAAATTCGTAAAGCATTTCAGCTAGCCATTTTAAAAGGAATGAAAGAAGGCGTGCAAGCGAATCATGAAATGACGCCTGATGCAGTTGGAATGTTCATGAGCTACTTATTCCATAAATTTATGCAAGGGCAAAAAGAAATTACAGTTTTAGACCCTGCAATTGGAACGGGTAACTTAATGACTACAGTGTTTAATAGCGCCAAAGAAGAACTAGCAATGAGTGGATTTGGTGTAGAAGTGGATGAAGTGTTAATCAAACTTGCTTTAGTAAATGCGAATTTACAAAAGCATGCAATCGAATTCTTCCATCAAGATGGACTAGCACCACTTTATATCGATCCAGTTGATGCAGTTGTTTCAGATTTACCAATTGGTTACTATCCAAATGAAATCGGTGCAAGTGAATATACATTAAAAGCAGATGAAGGAATGTCATATGCGCATCACTTATTTATTGAACAAAGTGTGAAACATACGAAAGAAGGCGGGTATTTATTCTTCTTAGTACCAAACTTCATTTTTGAAAGTGATCAAGCGCCAAAACTACATGCATTTATTAAAGAGACATGCTTTATTCAAGGATTGTTACAGCTACCTGTTTCCATGTTTAAAAACGAGAAAAATGCAAAAAGTATATTTGTTCTCCAAAAGAAAGGCCAGGATGTAATAATGCCTAAACAGGCACTATTAGTGGAATTACCTAAATTCTCCAACATGAAGGCTATGGAGAATATTATGGATCAATTAAATACTTGGTTTGCAACCCACAAATAAGGTAAGAGATATGTAACAGGGTTAGTAATTAATGTAGTACAGTTGTATATGATATGTAATATTTTTTAATATATACAAGATTTAACTGAATTTTTTTGAAATCTGTAATATATTTTTTTTCTTGGTGTTACAATTTTTTCACTTGAAATATATGTCGTACGATGTTTAAATTAAAATCGTGAGTATAAAATTTACTAATGATGAAACGTTTTCATAATGAGTGAATTTAATTAGATAAAATCGAGCGGTTTGTGGAATGATCCACACAACTACCAAGAGAAAAAGGGGCGAAAGACTAGATGTCAAAAATCATCGCGATTAACGCAGGAAGCTCTTCCTTAAAGTTCCAATTATTTGAAATGCCAAGTGAAACAGTATTAACAAAAGGTTTAGTAGAACGTATCGGTTTAGAAGATAGTGTCTTCACAATTACTGTAAATGGCGAAAAACAAAAAGAAATTACAAACATCCCAGATCATGCAGTAGCAGTTAACATGCTTCTTAAGAAATTAACTGAAAACGGAATCGTAAAATCTCTTGATGAGATTGGCGGTATCGGTCACCGTGTTGTACACGGCGGCGAAAAATTTGCTGATTCTGTTTTAATTAATGACGAAGTATTAGCTGATATCGAAGAATTAAGCGATTTAGCACCACTTCACAATCCAGCAAACCTTGTTGGTATTAAAGCATTCCAAGAAGTACTACCAAACGTACCAGCAGTAGCAGTATTCGATACAGCATTCCACCAAACAATGCCGGAATCTGCATTCCTATACAGCTTACCATATGAGTACTATGAGAAATTTGGTATCCGTAAATACGGTTTCCACGGAACTTCTCATAAATACGTAACTGAGCGTGCGGCTGAATTATTAGGTCGTCCACTTGAAAGCTTAAGCCTACTTTCTTGTCACTTAGGTAACGGTGCAAGTATCGCAGCAGTAGAAGGTGGAAAATCTATCGATACTTCTATGGGCTTCACTCCACTTGCTGGTGTAACAATGGGTACACGTTCTGGTAACATTGACCCTGCGTTAATTCCATACATCATGGAAAAAACAGGCCAAACAGTAGAAGAAGTAGTTAACGTATTAAACAAGAAGAGTGGTATGTTAGGTCTTACTGGTTACTCTAGTGACCTACGTGATATCATCACGAAAGAAGAAGAAGGCGACCACCGTGCGAAAGTAGCACTTGATGTGTTCGTAAGCCGTATCCACAAATACATCGGTTCTTACACAGCTCGTATGAAAGGTGTAGACGCAATCATCTTCACAGCTGGTATCGGTGAAAACAGTGCAGTTATTCGTGAGCGCGTATTAGAAGGCCTTGAGTACATGGGCGTATACTTCGACGTGAAACGCAATAACATCTTTGGTGAAGAAGCATTCATCAGCTTCCCACACTCTCCAGTAAAAATTATCGTAATTCCAACTGACGAAGAAGTTATGATTGCTCGTGACGTACTACGTCTTGGAGATATTGGTTAATATATGAATGAAAAAGACGAGATCCTATAGGATTTCGTCTTTTTTCTTTTGGATATATTTTAAAATTCCATCTGGATATAGTACTTTTTCTTTCTGAATGAATGCAGTAATGGGAATCCATTTTGCATATGATACTGTTTGCTCATCTTGTATATTCAGTATTTCCATTTCATATAGTGATGTGTTTAATAAGCGTAAAAAATATAGTTGAATGATTTCATGCCCTAATCCCTCACCTAGATGAAAAATGTTTTCTAAGCAACCTAAATAATTAGTAACCTCTATCTCTGCATGAAGCTCTTCTTTAAATTCTCGAATAACGGTATCTGCTGATTTCTCACCAAGTTCAATTGAACCGCCAAGAGGACGATAATATGTTTCGTCGCCTGTACGATATTCTTGTACGAGAAGTCGCTCTTGATGTATAACAATGCCAAAAGCTTTTGCACGTGGATACATATGTATAATCGCTCCTTATTTGTTCTGTATAAGGATGATTATAATGTAGCTAAGTAGAAATTGATAACATGTATTCGGATAGATTCTTGGACTTAGGCTGTAAATAAAGAACACGCGATGTACAAGCATATTTGCAAATATGTTACAATAGAAAAAAATCGAACGAGGTGGTTGTTGCGATGCGATCGAAGCGAGAACAAGCCATTTTAGAAAATATAAAAGAGTGGGAAGGGCAATTAGTAGAGCAGGAAGCGACCGATTTTCAAAAGGTATTTGATAAGTGGTTGCATACTACAGTTGCAAAACTACCTGAGAAAAAACGAAAAGACTTTTTTACGAAAGCAGATGGATGGCTCTTTCATTTACATGCACTTATTCAAAGTTCACAATCACAGTTAGATGCACGTAATCGTATTTTAGGAACGTCGAGATTATTTGATGAATCCATTGAGCAACTTGAAGATTTGAAGGTGTTATCTATTGATCAATTAACATACATAGCAGAGCAGCAAACAGCACGTCATCGTCTATATTCATTCGTACAAGGCGGAGCAACGGGTGCGGGCGGTCTATTATTATTAACAGCTGATTTTCCGGTTATGATTGCGTTAAATGTGAAGGCTGTACAACTTATTGCAACATCGTTTGGGCATGATGTGAACAAGCCTTATGAAATGATGCTTGCGCTAAAGGTGTTTCATGCGTCATTACTGCCAGGAAGACTTCAGCAATACGCTTGGTACAACTTGCTGCGAGAGCTGGAACAAGAAGATTCGTTCTTTTATGAAGGAGACGAAGCAGTGTTACAAACAGCTTCGACTGAGGTTGTATTAAAACAAATTTTGAAAACATTTTCGATTTATGCTCTTCGTCGTAAATTATTCCAAGGCATTCCGGTAATCGGAATGGCAATCGGATCTACAGTGAATTATCGTTTAACAAGGAATGTTACTGAATTTGCAAATCGATTCTATCAAGTGCGCCATATAGTGGAAAAAGAAAAAAAATCATAAAAAAAAGCGAGAGGCCGAAGCCTTTCGCTTTTTAGTTTGTCGCATGCTTTTTGGACATTGGAATAGATACTGGTTGCTTTGCTGCTTTCTTTTCTGTTTTTGGATAGTAAATTAAATCCAATGTTTTTGCCTGTACGGCAATCGAAAGAATAGTAAAAGCAATTTCTGTCCAATTTAAATAATATAATGAAAGCGCAAGAACAATCGCGTCAAAGACGAAGAAAATTTGCCCAATTGTAAAACGAGTTCGTTTACTTAGTATAATTGTTAAAATATCGTCTCCACCGGTTGCACCGCCAAATCGCAATATAAAACCGAGTCCAATACCAGCTAACGCACCACCAACTACTGCAGCTACAAATAAATTATTTGATAAATCTACCGTAAAAGGAGAATAATTTTCCATAAGAGAATAAAATACTCCGAATGAAATTGAACCTAAGAATGAATAACCAACCATTTTTCTACCTAAAAATGAAGCGCATAGTAAAATAATAGGGATATCCATTACTACAGTTGAAATAGACGGTGAAATATCATAAAAATTTTGGATAAATAGTGCAATACCTACAAAGCCACCTTCTGTTAAGTGGTTTTGGAAGTGAATGTGATATAGCGCTGTTGCTAAAATAAATGAACCGATTAAAACCATAAAAACTTCTTTAATAATTTGTCGACTTTGGATGTTCCTCATCGTTATTCCTTCTTTCCGTAGTTAGTAGTCCTTTTGGTGTTGTAAACTAACTACGAGCTCACATGTAGCTTTCAGTTAGTTTACTTAAAACTAACTACGCTATATGTCGCTGAAGAAATAACGAATAATCCTCTCGTCCATCAATTCTCCCTACCTTCGTTTTAGTTTAAGTCTTAAAGCGACTAAACAAAACGTGGAGTAGGATTCTTCATTTAGCAATCCTGCTCTTCTTTGTTTTGTTTAGCTAATAACAATTAAGTCCTAAACAAAACGCTATGTGTAAGAAGAGTCTTTTTTTTGCCAAATTATCCTTCGGGCAATCATAATTTCCCCACTCTCGTATTTTTTTCGCTAGACTAAAGTATCTGAGCTGAAAAATACGCTACGTGTATGATTCGTCAATACGATGCCACATGCTCCTTCGAGCGATCATGATATCAAAATCCCTTCCTTCAAGATTTATATTATTATATCATACTTTCAAAAAATGTATGCGGATGGAAACCGACAATAAACGGAGGGAATCTACAAAAATTGTTATGTTTAAATATTTTTGTAGAAAAGCCTAAGCTATTTTGAAAATTGAACAAGTTTTAGAAAGTTTGTCCAATAAGTAAAAAGAAAATAAAAATATTTATTCAATCGTATTTTCTTCGTCACTCTTATCTTTAAAAAACGCATCCCAACTCATAACACTTAAAAAAGTTAAAGCGATAATAATGAAAGCTCGCATAAGTTTGAGGCCTCCTTTTGTACATAGTATATGAATGGCT
>NZ_BOQD01000203.1 GCF_018332515.1 Bacillus hominis
AAATATGAATATTAGAGAAAGTGAACTTCCAGGTATTGGTTATAAGTTTCAGATTGTTACGAAAGGTAACGAAAAAATGGTGATTGTCATTCATGATGATGGGCGTAGAGAAATGTATCATTTTGATTCAGATCATGAAGAAAGCATCTCAAGTATTTCACTACGTGACTCAGAGGCAAGACAAATTGCAGCAATATTAGGTGGAATGGTATATAAGCCTAGAGCATTAGAAAATGTTGAAATGGTCTTTGAAGGTTTAGCGATTGAGTGGTTCAAAGTGGAAAATAACGCTCCAGCAATCGGAAAAACAATTGGCGATCTTGAAATAAGAAAAACATATAGCGTAACGATAATTGCAGTTATGAAAAAGAATATGAAAAAGCTATTTAATCCAGGACCAGAAACAGTAATTGAAGAAGGAGATATGCTTGTAGTTTCGGGTGAGAGAGAAGAAATTAAAAAAATTATTAATGAGTTACTTTCGAATAGGGGGACTGACTAGATGGATACTTTAATTTTTGAAGTTGGTACAGCTTTAGTTTTAGTAGCAATTGCGGCAGTAATCGCTGGAAAGTTTAAATTCTCAGTAATTCCTTTTCTAATCGTTCTTGGTATGTTAGTAGGACCGCATGCGCCGACAATAGGTGTTATCGATCTTAAATTTATTGAAAGTGCAAGTGTAATTTCCTTCCTTGGAAGGATTGGAGTTCTGTTCCTTCTGTTCTATCTAGGATTAGAGTTTTCAATGAAAAAGTTAATTAAATCGGGGCGTTCTATTGCGATTGGTGGAACAATCTATATTTTGATTAACTTTTCACTAGGATTATTATACGGATTTATAATGGGATTCCCGTTACTTGAAATCTTAATTATTGCGGGTATTATTACGATTTCTTCTAGCGCTATCGTTGCTAAAGTGTTAGTGGATTTAAGAAGAACTGGTAATAATGAAACCGAATTAATTTTAGGAATTATTATGTTTGAAGATATATTCCTTGCCGTATATTTATCAGTAGTTTCTGGCTTAGTTCTTGGTGATCACGCTTCCTTCTTAGGTGCTCTTACTTCAATTGGAATCGCTTTAGGATATATGCTTCTATTCTTTATTGTTGCTAGAAAGGCAACACCGTTATTAAATAAGTTGCTGAATATTAGTTCAGATGAAATCTTTATTATTGTAGTATTTGCTTCGTTATTCTTTATTGCAGGTTTCTCGGAAACAATTCACGTTGCAGAAGCAATCGGAGCACTTCTTTTAGGATTAGTTTTCTCTGAGACAGAGCATAGTGACCGAATTGAACATCTTGTTGTTCCATTTAGAGACTTTTTCGGAGCAATTTTCTTCTTCAGTTTCGGATTAAGTATAGATCCGTTTTCATTAGGCGGAGCAATATGGTTAACGTTAGGTGCTGTACTTCTTACTATAATTGGTAACTTTGTAGCAGGGATGATTGCAGGACGACAAGCTGGACTATCTCATAAAGCATCAACAAATATTGGATTAACAATTGTTTCAAGGGGAGAATTCTCTATCATTATGGCCAACATTGGTATCGCGGGTGGTTTAATGTCAGTATTGAAACCATTCTCAGCATTATATGTGCTTATACTATCTATTTTAGGCCCGCTTCTGACAAAGGAGTCAAAGAATGTATATAAATTCTTAAATAAAATCTTTAAGTGGGATACGAAGACTAGATAAATTTTAAAAAAATAAAAGTACAAGATATTTACTGCTTGTACTTTTATTTTTTGCAATGAAAACAGTAAAGAGAGGTAAATGATGTTAGGAGAGTTGATTCATTCAGTTTTAGTTTTTCTAGAAGGACTTGGTTATTGGGGAATTATGCTTGGATTAATGCTAGAGGTTATCCCAAGTGAAATCGTATTATCTTATGCAGGTTATTTAGTATCAACAGGAAGCATTACATTTTGGGGTGCTGTCGCGTTCGGTACAATTGGTGGTGTAATCGCACAACTATTCATTTATTGGATCGGTCGATACGGAGGAAGACCTGTTCTTGAGCGATATGGAAAATATATTTTGATTCAGAAGAAACATATTGATTATGCTGAAGCGTGGTTTAATCGTTACGGAACTGGTGTTATTTTTACAGCGCGTTTTATTCCTGTTGTGCGTCATGCTATTTCGATACCAGCGGGTATTGCGAAAATGTCGCACGCTAAGTTTATTACGCTAACTACACTAGCTGTTATTCCATGGTCAATTGTGTTTGTATATTTAGGATTTAAATTAGGATCAGAGTGGGAAAGTATTAATAAAGTAGCTGGGCCATATGTGAAATACTTTGCACTTGCTGCTATTGTTTGTGCAATTGGTTATTTTATATTAAAAAAAATGATGAAAAAAAAGTGATTATGGAAAAAGAATCTATGCTGACATAGATTCTTTTTTTATTGTCATTTTTTAAAGGGTGAAAGAGTATGTTTAATATTTACCATATTGTGGCATATATATAGAAAAAGAAAGCTTGGAAAGGGGAATAAAGAGAAATGGAACTCCAGTTTCAAAATGTATATCAACAGGTGGAGAATTGGTATGTGTTGGATTCGGAGCTTCCTTGGGATGTCAAAAAGTTAAGAAATGATTTGTTTTCTCTCATTGAAGTAAGTGCAACGCCAGTTGTTTTTTGTGATACGTGTGATGCGAATGATGTACTTTTATCATTAGGAGAAGAAGAAGAGGAGTTTTTATTCCCGGTAGGTGGTTTTTATCATAAAGAAAAACAATTAATTTTCGTTTGTATGTGGGAAGAGTATGAGCAAGTACTCAAAACGCTATTGCATGAATTCAGGCATGCGATGCAGCATAAGGACGATGTACTATATGTTGGAAATGAACTATACGAAGAAAGATGGATAGAGAAAGATGCGAGGCATTTCGCGGAGAGGAAGCTAGATGAATATAAAAATAGAAATTTAATCTGAAGCATAGTGGAGAAAAATCACTGTGCTTTTATTTGTTGCTAATAAAAAATAAGTAGTTGACCTTTATTAAGTTTAGTTCTAAACTAATAGTATCAAATGAGCGAGGTGATGGAATGAAAGCAGAGGAAAGACTTGGATTACTATTATGGTTTCGTTTATCACGCTTTTATAATAGAAGTATTCGTGAGACGAATCAGCATTTGAAAAAGTGGAATATATCTGCCGCTCAGTTTGATGTATTAGTTCAAATTGGGGGACACGATCGTTTAACGCAGCAAGAGCTTGGAAATAAGTTGTTTGTTACGAAAGGAAATGTTACTCAACTTTTAAATAAGATGGAGCAACTCGATTGGATTCAGCGTGAACAAGAAGGTACCACGAAATATATTTCATTAACAGAAGAGGGAAAGGTTCTATATGAAGAAATAGTCCCGCCGCAAGAAACATTTCAAGCAGAACAATTTGATAAGTTAAATAGAGAAGAACAAAAACAATTATTAGAATTACTGAAGAAGTTACAGTGATAAAAATTAAAAATAATTATCTCGATTTCGAGATAATATGAGGTGAAGGATATGTTTAGAAAAGTTGATCATAAAAATATGGGAAGAGCAAATCACGGGTGGTTAAATACACATTTTCATTTTTCTTTTGCAAATTATTATAATCCAAACAATATGAATTTTGGAGCAGTACGTGTTATGAATGATGATTTAATAGCCGCACAAACTGGTTTTGATATGCATCCGCACCGTGATATGGAGATTATCTCTTACGTTATAGATGGTGAATTAACACATGAAGATAGTATGGGGAACCGAGGAACAATTGAGCGTGGGCATGTTCAATATATGAGTGCAGGTACTGGTGTATTTCACAGTGAGCATAACTTAGGAAATGAAACATTACGTTTATTGCAAATTTGGATTTTGCCGGACCGTGATGGTCATAAACCGAACTATGGTGAGTTTAAATTTGATTGGAGTAAACGTGAAAATGAGTGGTTCCATATGGTATCTCCTTCTGATGGAGATGCACCAATTCATATTCACCAAGATGCAAATTTATATTCTTTATCATTAGAGGCTGGTAAAGAAATTCAGTTTCCTGTTCAAGAAGGACGTCAATTATACCTTGTACAAATTGAAGGTAGCAGTGTTGTGAATGGTGAAACACTCGTAATGCGTGATGCAGCGGAGGCTGTAGAAGAAGATATTCGCATTCAAGCGAAAGAAAACTCTCACTACTTAGCGATTGAAATGAAAATGGAATAAAGTGAAACTTTAACCCATGGTAGTTTTATGTATGTGAATAGTGGGATGAAAAGTTATGGGGAAAAAGGATATCGGAAACGATATCCTTTTTTGTGTGAGTTAAATTAACAGAAAAAACTTTCTCAATTTTTGGAAGCAGGTATCAGGAGAGTTATTCAGAATTTTATAAAAGTGTTAAAAACTTTTAGGGGAATGGGGAGTGTTAGATTGAAAAAGCAAGTAATTTCATCAGCATTAGCATTAACTGTTATCGCAAGTGGGTTTGGGGCATTTGGAGCAACTACGACGAAAGCAGAAGAGCAAAAAATCCAGTATCACCAAGAGTTTAAAACGCCAGCTTACATAGGTGAAGAATGGAAAGCGCCGGAAGGATTAGATAAAAAAGAGACGGTCTTTCAATATTTAGAGAGTAAAAAGGATATGTTTAAACTAGCGGGAAATATTGACAAACATTTCAATATCGTTGGTGAAGAAAAAGATGCTGATTCTGGTACAACACATGTGAAGTTAGTTGAGAAGCATAATAACATTCCTGTGTATGGTTCAGATCAAACGGTTACTCTTGATAAAGAGAACAATGTAAAAGCATTTTTCGGACAAGTTATTCCGAGTTTAGATGATAAAAATATTCCTGCATCTGCAAGTATTAGTGCGGAACAAGCAGAAACGATTGCAAAAGCTAATATTGAGAAAGAAATTGGTAAGGTAAAGAATTATGATGGTGTGAAAAAAGATTTATATGTGTATGAAAAAGATGGTCAATACTATCTTGCATATCTTGTAAAAGCATCGGTTTCAAAACCAGCTCCAGGATATTGGCATTACTTTGTTGATGCAACAAATGGAAATGTTATTGAGAAATATAATGCTGTAGATAACATTACTGGATTTGGTTACGGAGTATTAGGCGCTAGACAATCATTTGAAATTGCTCAAGATACGAAAACAGGAGCGTTCAACTTATTTGATGGTACAAGAGGGCAAGGTGTCCATACATTTGATGCAGAGAATATGGATGAAAACTGGTTTAATTTATTCTCACAAATTCTTGGATATACAGGAGAAGAAATTGCAAGTAAATCTAAGTTCTTCGAAGATAAAGCGGCAGTTGATGCGCATGTGAATGCAGGAAAAGTATATGATTACTATAAAAAGACATTTAACCGTAACTCTTTCGATGATAAAGGTGCGAGACTTATTTCTACTGTTCACGTAGGTGAATCTTGGAATAACGCAGCTTGGAACGGTGTTCAGATGATGTATGGTGATGGCGATGGAAAGACATTCATTCCATTATCTGCTGGACTAGATGTTATCGGTCATGAATTAACGCATGCTGTAACTGAACATACAGCAAATCTTGTTTATAAAAATGAGTCAGGTGCGTTAAATGAATCGTTATCTGATATTATGGGTGTCATGGTTGAGAAGAAGAGTTGGGATTTAGGTGCTGACATTTATACACCTGGAAAACCTGGTGATGCACTTCGTTCACTGAAAGATCCAGCATCTATTCCAAACCCATTAAAACCAGGTGAAGGTTACCCAGATCATTACAATAAACGCTATACTGGAACAGCTGATAATGGCGGCGTTCATATTAACAGTAGTATTAACAATAAAGCTGCGTATTTAGTATCTGATGGTGGTACGCATTACAATGTGAAAGTAACTGGAGTGGGCCGTGAAGCAACAGAAAAAATTTACTACCGTGCTCTTACAAAATATTTAACTGCAAACTCTGACTTTAAAATGATGCGTCAAGCTGCACTTCAATCAGCAGAAGATTTATATGGTAAAAACTCTAAAGCTGTACAAGCCGTAACGAAAGCTTATGATGCTGTAGGAGTAAAATAATAAGAGAAAAAGACCTGACTGGCTTGTCAGGTCTTTTCCCTATTTAGTCACGAATACCTAATGCGATTTTTGCCATGCGTGACATACGTTCTTTTGTCCATGGCGGATTCCATACAACGTTTACTTCTATTTCATTTACTTCGGGTACGTTCGTTGATAATATTTTTTTAACGTCTGATACGATTTGCCCAGCCATGGGACAACCGATAGAAGTCATTGTCATTGTAATGACAGCATTATTATTTTCATCTGCTGTAACGTCATAAACTAATCCGAGGTTGATAATATCAACACCTAATTCAGGGTCAATAACAGCTTCTAAGTTGGCATATAACTTTTCTTCAAATGCTTGTTGTGACATGTGTAGCACCCCCTAAATATTAATGATATCGATTCTCATTATAAAGGATATGCGGGATAAAGTGAAACTTTAATCAGTGGGGGTTTTGTTCATCCCCCACTGATTATTAGCCTTCACCAATCGGGCGTTTACGGGCAGTTGATCTCCCACCTAACTTCTTTGCTCCACCTGAATTTT
>NZ_BOQD01000204.1 GCF_018332515.1 Bacillus hominis
AAATGATAGAGCAAGAACCGCAATATAAAGTAGAAGCTATCCAAGGGCAAACAAGGATGGAACGTCGAAGAAATAGGCATAATGCATAATAAAATTAGTTAACCCCTTAATGATTTATCGTAGAATTGATTAATCATTAAGGGGTTTTATATGTAGCTCTTAAATACTTTGAATGGAAAATAGATTTCTAAAGAAATTTGTAGCATATTTAATAAGTAAGACTTGAACAAAATAATGGAGGTGCCAAAATTCTTATTGTTACCTTGTAGATGAATGATATGAGACTAATAAAAGAATAACGAACTCAAGTTACATACGAAATTGACGATATCATCGAGCGAAAAGATAGACGTTGTTATTACAGTCATTCAGCTAATGAATAAAGCGTGTCCAACTGGTGAAGAGTTACACCAGTTGGATAGATACCTTGATATACAACCGAAAAAAAGAGGTGGACAAGAAAAAAATACCGATTTGGGAAGATAAAGAAGAAGTGGACAAGTGAAGGGAAACGGTATGAGAGAAATTAAATAGAATGAAGAAAATGCCTGAAACCGTTGACGTGAAAGTTATGTCGGATGATGAGTTTCTAAAGAAATATAAGGGCATATTTAAAAAGGAAAGACACCAATTCAAAAACTACTGTAAAGATTGCAAGCAGAAACATAACGGTTTGTTATAGAAATTTCATTTTGGTCAGATAGATTTTTGTTTGGAGTTTTAAGACTGTTGCATTTTCTTTATTTTTTTTGTTCCCAAAACACAACTAATAATTGCAAGTAATGCACTTGAAGAGATGAAATTTACGGTCCAATAAATTCCTGTTCCAGTAATTAAGTCGATAATTACAAATTTTTTAATTGCCGAACTTTTTATTGTATGAAAAACAAATTGATTGTTATTGTTATCCAATGTTGTCACGTCCCTTATCTTTTTTTAAAACATATGACAAGGTATGCTTGTTCTAGTCATTTAATCTCAAGAGAATGATAAAGAACCATAAAAAGAACAGCTAGCAAAAGCTAGCTGTTTCATAAATAAAAAACAAAAAATCAGATTGGTTTTGAAAAATGATTGAGACGAATTATTTAAAATGTTGTAGAGAATTTAGTAAGTCATTATGGATACGTAATAAGGTTTGGATATCTTCTTCAGACAGTTGTTCTAGTGCCAGTTCCATTGCTTTATAAGAAGTAGAGTTTTCAATGGATTTCTTAGATATTTCTTGCCCTTGTATTGTTACTTTTAATTGTATTTCTCTACGATCTTCATGTGATTGTTTTCGCTCAATTAATCCTAAATTAACTAACTCATCTACATTTACACTCATTGTGCTTTTAGGAACTGAAAGGCGTTCTGAGATATCTTTAAGAGTAGTATTAGGAGTTGCATAAATTGAATTTAAGATGCCCATTTGTTGAACTGTTAATCCTAACGTAGAAGCGTTTTGATGAGTAAACTTTATAATTTCTTTGTTTATTTTTACAAATGAATGGACAATTTCACTGGCTTGTTTGATACCTTGTTTATGTAGACTCAAAGTAATAACTTCCTTTCATTTTAAAATAATTCAACTCGGTATTGTTCATTGCTGAACTATTTTATTTTGAATCAAATTGTAGGGAAAGTCAATAAACGATATTGATAAAAAACCTAATAAAAAATTCATTTTGTAGAAATAAAAAAAGGTGATGAACGTCGCATCACCTTTTGATAAAGCAGAGCACTTTCAAAAATAA
>NZ_BOQD01000205.1 GCF_018332515.1 Bacillus hominis
TAACTATCAATCTAAAAACTACAATCCTTCTAAAAGACTCCTTCAACACATAAAAACAATCAGCCTTTCATGTATAGTACATGAAAGGCTGATTGTTTTTCACTACACTTTTTTATGTATATAGTATATCCCCTCTATTATAAAACAAATTGAAATTATCGATAAAGTTGTACCATGAATTTCATAAAATGCAGTAAAGGATTTCCCGCTTCCTCTATCCCAAATTTCTAATGACTCGTTTAAATTGCGGAAGTTATATATGTAAGGCCGAATAGGAGAACTCCCGAAAGAACATAGGCTGCTCCAATATTTTTCATGAATAGCTCACCTCCATTAATTTTATTTGCGAATAAAACAAAAAAGACCTTTATGCGTTAAAGATCTTTTTCATCTTATCTTTGTTACAAAAGACGCCAGAATTTAAAACAAAAACTTACTTTAGGATACGCATTTCCATATATAAATTAAAGGCTATAAGGCTACCCGCATCTTCTCGATTAACATTTATTACATTAAATATTTCTTGCAATATGCGGTTTGCTGTAATGACTCGTTCCACCGCCACCTACTACTACTTTACCGCCTTTTTCGAAGATTAATAATTTACTTGAACCATCTGAAAGTAAAACTATTACTTCAGCATGGTCACTTGTCGCTACATAGATTACATAACCACTTTTGGAAATACAAGTTTCCCAATTATCATCAAATTCTGATCTCACTACTCGATTTGAATACACTTGATTTTCAATTCTTCCTTGTTCTTCGTTTTCCAAATTTATTCCTCCCACTTCTCTAAAATGTCATTTATAGTAAAATAACAGCCACTTAAAATAGTGACTGACTTTAACATAAATAGTATATGTAGTTAGTAGGAGAATGCTTGGACAATGAAAGTGTAACAATATTTAAGTATTTTACGAAACTTCCCTTTAATCATTACGGATACTTCTTTAGTATTCAAATTTCCCTCTAAAAACAATGCAAAATAACTGAAACATTTATTTATGAAATATCAGTAAACAGATCCACTAAATATAAAAGAGCTTACAGTAGTAAGCTCTTCAATCTCATTAATAAACCTTTACTTTACAATCGGCAATGTCACTTCACTCAATTTCACAGTTAGCTTTGTTCCCGCTTTCGGTCTAATTGTATAATCGTAGTCACTTGCGATTAAAACAACCCCTATTTGATGCCCTGCTTTAAATACGTAATCATCTGGCTGCATGTCCCATGTAAATGTATAATCTTTGCCAGGTTGAATCGCTGTTGAATTTTCTATACTATTTAAGTTTTGCGGATCCATCCAACCTCTCGTTACAATTTCAGGCTTCGTTCCGCCATAATCAACGAGTAAAGCTGTTAAATTTGAAACAGATCGATCAATATTTCCTGTTATTGAAATTTTAGGCGTGCCACTTATTCGCATATCTTTTTGCAGTACAGGCATTGTATATACTAATCGATTCGCTATTTCTAACTCAGGGTTTTCTACTAGTTGATTTGACTTTATTTTAGCATCATCTACTAATGAGAAAACATTGTTTACTGATCCCATACTTAATGGTAGATTGACTGTTTTATTACTTAAATACATACGGACTTTTGATGGTACAGCCGCTGGATCTGGCCAATTTTTTATTTTTTGCCACGATTTATTTTCACGTTGTACATCTACCATCGGTTCATCCATAATTCCATTTTCAATTCCATATAACCAATAATCGAACCATTTATTTTGCGTTTGTTGCCAGTTATTACTTGATGTTCCGCCGTGTCCACCTTGATGTAACCACATTTTACGAGGAACATTATTTTCGCCAAGAGCTTCCCACCACTGTGAAAACTGCTTCGTTTTTACATTCCAATCATTTAGCCCATGAACAACAAATACACTTGCTTTCACATTTTTTACATCTTTTACATAGTTACGTTTATCCCAAAACTCGTTATAATCGCCTGTTTTACGATCTTGTCCAGCAGTAAGTTCTTTAATGATCGGACCACAAACTTCAGGGTTCTTTCTTGTCAGTACTGCTTCAGCCATATTATCTGTATCTTCTCCTTGATAACCTCCCGGCGCAATGACTGCTCCATTTGCACGATAATAATCATACCAACTACTAATTGCTGCAATTGGTATAATCGTTTTTAACCCTTCCACTCCAGTCGTTGCGACAGCATTCGGTAACGTACCATTATAAGAAACTCCTGTCATTCCTACATTTCCCGAAGACCAATTTGCATTTACTTCCTTACCATCCTCTGTATATGCTTTCGCACGCCCATTTACCCAATCAATGACAGACTTTGTCCCAAGTATTTCTTGCTCATCTCCAGTTGTCGGACATCCATCGGATTTTCCAGTTCCGATACTTTCGCCTAAAATGACTGCATATCCTCTTGGAACATAATAATTACCATACGATCCAAGATTAGCTGCCCCATACGGTTTTCCTTCATACGCATACAATTCTTCATCAACATTATAAACAGGAACATCTTTTAAACCAGATCGATATGGACTCATTTCATAAATAACAGGAACTTTCACATCTGGATTCGTCTTTGGACGCATAACCTTTACTGATACACGATCTTTTTTACCATCCCGATCACTATCAACTTCTGTCTCTACAAATAGATTTTCTACAATGGCTTCATCAAGTGAATAGATTGGTTTTGTCATCCCATTTTCTAATTCAATTTTCGTGTTCGAATGTAACGCTTCTGAAACTTTTCCATTTAACTTAACACCATTCTCATTTATGTAGTTTGTTTCTTTACTTTCTGCATACGCAGTCATACTAGAAACTCCTGAAGTAATTGATAAAGATAATATAGCTGATAGTGTAATTGCTACTTTCTTTTTCTTCATGCCCTTCCCTCCCCATATATTCCTTCTTTAACTATACATTAAAATCACAGAAAATTCAGTTTATATTTTATATAAATAGTTGAGAAATTTGTAGAACTATCAAATCTTTTTATATAAAAGAAAAGGAACTAATAACAATTAGTTCCTATCTATATACATATAAAATTGTATTTCCCCATCTACTACCGAAACCCCGTATTCAAATCCATGTCTTTCTAAAATGCTTTTTACTATCGCTAATCCTAATCCTGTACCTGATTTTTCTTTACTACGAGAAGATTCTAATACGTAAAAAGGTTCCCAAATTTTATCTATTTCTTTAATTTCCTCAGAGGCAATATCATTTTGAATTTGAAAATACACAGCGTCATTTTTCTCTTCAAATGTGATTCTTATATTTTGATTCGTTGTATATTTTATCGCATTAGAAATTAAATTTTGAAAGACCATTCTCATTTTATTTAAATCAGCATAAATAATCGCGTCACCGGCATTATAGTTCACTTGCAAATTGATTTCTTTCGACTCCAGCTCAATCTTATGCTTATCTATTATACTTTGGACTAGTGGTTCAATAGGGAATTCTTCTTTTTGTAAAATATCTCTTTCTAGTTTAGAAAACCGTAATAACTCTTCAATTAAATTTGATATTTGATCTGTTTGTTTAATGATTGTATCCAAATATGTGCCATCGTCTAACCCATCTTTTATTCCTATAGAATATGCTTTTACTAATGCGATTGGTGTTTTTAATTCATGAGTTACATCTCCCATAAATCGTTTTAAATGCTCATTTCGATTTGTTAAATCTTGATGCGCTCCATGTAATTTATCACTCATGATATTAATACTATTTGCTAGATCACCTATTTCATCATTCGTTTTAACTTTCGTCCGTTTAAATTTCAAACGTGAAATATCTTCTGCTACATCACTTAATTCTTTCAATGGTGTTGTAATTGTTTTTGAAAGAATCCAAACAAGTACAACGACAAGGAATATGGAGAAACCTAAAATGTATAGATAGAATGTATTAAGGGTTTTTATTAATTCACTTGAATGCGCGATAGAAACCCCTACTAGAATTATCTTGTCTTCTTTCGCAATGTACTTCACAAAAAAACTAGATTTGATCTTCTCTTGATCATAAATCTTATTTGATTGCCCGATGTTCTTCACTTTCATTATTTCTTCTTTTGTAATCCAAAGTTTATTTAGTACAACTCTCTTTTTTGTAAGTTGCATACGTAACTCATCATTAATATCATCCTCTGAATCATTTATTGATGTATACGCAATCGTAACATTACCTTCATTTTCAATACGATTTATAGCCCCATCAAGTTCTTCACGCGATACCGACTGTATTTGCGCTGTAATGCCTTCTAAGCTTTCACGTGTTTTGTGCACATTATATTTTGGTAAAAAATAGTTAATTAATAATAAAGAGATGGCAAAAATAAGGATGACTGTTAAAGAGATGCTGAAAAATAACTTTTTACCGAGCTTATTCACACTCTTCCTCCAAACTGTATCCTAAGCCACGATGTGTCTTTATAATATTTTCTCCAATTTTTTTACGTAATCTCCTTACATGTGTATCAACTGTTCGCTCTTCTCCAAAATAGTCAAACCCCCATACGATATCTAACAACTTTTTACGCGTTAAAATCGTACCCTTATGATTTAAAAAGCATTTTATTAATTGTAATTCCGTCTTTGTAATTTCTAATTCTTTCTCATTTTTATACACTTTATTTTTGGTAAAATCTATTTTTAAATCTTGAACTTGAATAACATCTTCATGCTGCAACAGCTTTTTCGCTCGCGTAATTAGTACTCCTGGGTGAAATGGTTTTTTCACATACTCATCTGCTCCGCTTTGAAGAGCTGCTAACTCATCTTCACTTTCACTTTTCGCAGTAAGCATTAATACTTTTACACTTGAATTCTTTTTTATCTCCTGACAAACAGTGATCCCGTTACTTTTCGGCATCATCCAATCTAAAATAGCTAAATCAATTTTCTCATCGTAAAATATTTGAAGTGCTTCCTCTCCATCCTTTGCTAATAAAACTTCGAAGCCTTCTTTTTCAAAGTATGCTTTTAAAATTTTCAGCATATCTTGTTCATCATCTGCGATTAATACTTTCATTACATTTCCTCCGTTACCTATAAGCAAATATCAATTTTATCATACAACTTCTTTGTTACATGAATGTGACAGAAAAATATTTACAACATTTGAGGGTATAGTAAGTTTGAGGTGTTGTTTTATGTTCAAAAAAATAGGAGTCATTACTCTGCTTTTCTTTTTATTATCAACAAATGCGTTTGCAAATACAAATCAACAAATTGAAGTATTTGATTGCAAAAAAGAAATGGTAGTCCAAAAACAATCTTTAGATGCAGCGATTCAAAAAGAAGCAGTTCAATTTGCAAAATCAATTATCGGTCCATTCAAAAACTTAAATGTCGTTCCGAAAGATGGACATATGATAAAAATCCCTTTATCTAAACCTGTTTCTATTACAAATCAGTGGTTACATACAACAATTGATGAAGTACTCATCCTTCTTCCACTTAATGAAAAACCTTATATTATGCTTTACGATGATGAGAATAATCCGCATTTTTATTATGTAAAAGGTGATCCGAAGGGTTTATTGAAACAAATGAAAGTTAAGATGTAATTGCTTAAGAAAGGTTCCGACATGAGTATGGAACCTTTCTACAATCTTATAAAGTGACTTGAACCCTTATAATCTTCTCCTTTTACAAATCCATTTGCGCAATAAAATTCATCACCTTGCTTCGTATCCGTATGTAGAACAACAACGTGAAAATACTTTTCCGCATGTCTTAATAGTTGCTTTAATAACAACCTCCCTAATCCGATGCGCCGATAATCCTTTGAAATATAAAACCTTCTTAATCGGCTAATCTTAATATCTTTCGTATTTGGATCTTGATTTAATCCTCCTATTCCAATTATCTTATCCTCTCGAAAAATCCCATATAAACATTCACCTCGTTTACTAAATGTATTTCTTTGGCTTTCATATTCATTTATTAATTTTATTAGGAAGTTAAAACCTTCTTCTTTACTTTCCATAACAAGATGATTAATCTCATATTTAAACAAATCTTCAATCTGCTTAATTTGTATATTTTCCAGCTTAATCCCTCACTTTCTCTATCCAAATGTATCTTTTTGAAAAATAAAAATGCCCAAGAACATATAACCCTGAGCATTCATTTGACTGTGAACTTATTCAATTTGTTATGTAAATATTCTTCAATTCTGGTAATATGCCCTTCAGCTCCATTAAATCATCTATTACTAAATCAGCATGAGCAAGTTCATCTTCTTGTGCAAAATCAAAATTACATCCAATTGCAATTAGAGCATTATCTTTTGCTGCATTAATGTCAGATAAACGATCACCAACTACAACTGCCTCCTTTATATCATATTTTTTCAAAATGCTTTTTACTAAGTCACTTTTATTAAGCGATTGTATTTGTTCGATACTAAACGTTTCAGTAACCCATTGATCTAAATCATAATAAGATACGATTGCTTGCAAATAATCTGTTAAACCATTACTAGCTATGTAAATTGAGCAACCACTTTCTTTTAAATAATTGAAAACTTCCTTTACATTCGGATATAAAGCCCCTTTTCCACTCTTTATGTTTTCAATTAATCTTTCTAAAAAATAAGCATCTGTTTGTTTTCTTACTTCATTTGAATGATCAGGTAACAGTGCTTCCCAAACCTTTGGTAAAGGCACACCCATAATTTCACGATATTTATCAATTGGTGTTATCGTATCCCATAATTGTAGTGAACGTAAATGATCAAATGTATCGTCTAGTGATAACTCTAAAATTTTGTCTGTTTGAAATAAAGTTCCATCCATATCGAAAATTAGTGCTTGTAACATGACATTCTCTCCCATTCTTTATTTATGAACTACAATACAGTTTTACTCGAAATATGGTTAAGCATCTCAACAATCATTTCTGAACAATAATTCGCTGCGGTTTTCGCAAAGTCATCATATGAAACTTGCGCTGAATCATCTGCACTGTCAGAAATGCATCTCATAACGAGAAACGGTATGTCATTAATATAAGCAACATGTCCAATTGCCGCTCCTTCCATTTCTGTACAATGAGGTGCATATTCAGTGACTAATTGCTCCTTTAATTTCGAATCCTCGACGAAGCATTCTCCGCTTACGATTCTCCCTTCATGAACAGTAATATTTAAACTACTACTATTAACAGCTTTTCGGGCTAAATCTCTTAATTCCTCGCTTGCATGAAACTCTTCTTGAAACGGAAATAGATTCTTCATTTGATTTTTACTAACATCATGATGCGTAACATTTGTAGAAATAACTAGATCGCCAACTTTCACATCCGGATGTAATCCCCCCGCAACACCTGTATTAATGATAGAGTCTACATCAAACTTACTAATTAATATTTGTGTACATGCAGCTGCATTTACTTTCCCTACACCACAGCGAGTAATTATAATCTCTGTACCCATGAACTCTCCTTTATAGAAAGGCATGTTGGCAACTGTATGTTCCTCTTTTATATGTAGTTTTTCTAAAAGTAAGTCTATTTCTATTTGCATTGCTCCGATAATACCGATTCTGTTCATGTATGTAGTCCCCTTTATTAATTTGTTCTCCCCTTACATAAGCTGCAAATATTCATCAATATCTTTATTTATTTGTATAAAAGATTTATCCCAAAACTCATAATTTGTTAAATCAATTTCAAAATGTATCTTCATAAGTTCTTCAACTGGCGCTTTCCCCGTTTCTCTCAAAAATTCTTTATACCTCAAATAAAATTCACTTTTATTTTCTTTCGCTAATTCTAGTAAACTAAAACTTACTAAATAACCAAATGTGTATGGATAATTATAAAAAGGAACATCTGCTATATAAAACTGAACGTATTTCATCCAAACAAACGGCTGATATTCTGTTAGTGCATTTCCGTATGCCTTTTCTTGCGCGGCTATAGATAATTTCTCAATTTCATCAGCACTTATAGGACCTTCTTTACTTTTTTCATAAAAACTCTTTTCGAACTGGAACGATGCACGAATTGCCATAACATAATTAAAGCTATTTCTAATTTTCCAGCTAAGCAATGCCTTTTTCATTTCTGTACATTCTGCTGTTTTTATTAAGTGATCTACAAGCACCATCTCAAAGAAAATAGACGCTGATTCTGCTGTACTCATTGGCAGGTAATCATCTAAAAATGAAGTAGATTGTTCCAAACTCATAACATAAAAATGCCAAGCATGTCCTAATTCATGAGCAAGTACTCTTACACTATCAATTGTTCCATCATAACGCATTGAAATACGGGATTCTTTTTCACTGAAAAAAGGAGCACAAAATCCCCCCGACGGTTTATTATCTCTCGGTTCAGCATCTACCCAGCCATTTGCTATCGCATTCCGCGCGAACTTTGCCAATTCTTCATCTATATTTTCAAATGCATCATATATGTTTTGTACTCCTACTGAAAAAGGAATAACGGTCTCATTACTTTCTTTTAATGTCATAAGTTCATGCCATGTAATCGAATTCTTTTCCTTTTTAAAAGCGTTTAAAGCACTTACTAGCTTATCAAGTTTAGATTCCGTTGCATCCCACATTTGTGATAATACAACTTCAGAAATGCCATTCATTTGAAGGGATTGTGTTAAAACTGCTCTCCTTTCTAATTCATTACTCTTTGTGTTACGTAATCTTCCTATTTGATTCAATATAGTAGCAAAGATATCTTTTTCCTTATTCAAAGCATTTGTAAGAGAATCAAATACTATTAACCTTTCATTATGATCATCACTATTCATCGCAACGTAATTTGCTTTTCCAAATGATAAAGTCTCTTTATCGTGTATTACTTCTATCTTGTTTTTTAATTGTGTATACATATCTTCCCAAGCTTTTAATTCATTTTCTATTAGTTTAATACTTGAATGATTTGCATT
>NZ_BOQD01000206.1 GCF_018332515.1 Bacillus hominis
TGAAACCAATTGGTTTCATCCCTTTCTTTTTACTATGTAAAATGGAGGGAACGTTATGAAGGAATACGAAAGAATATTGTTACCGTTACGGAAAGAAAAAATATTAGTAATAGCAGCCATATGTAGTGGGATCATAGCTGCTATTTTAAACTTATCCCGTCCAATTTTTATGGGGGTAATTGTAGATAACCTTATTCAACAGGAGTTAAAAGGCGCCTATTTGTACATTGCTCTGTTTGCAGCTAGCCGTTTTATGATGTGGATGAACAATCTTTTATTTGATTATATAAGTTCAAAAGTGAGTCAGCGAATATTACGAAAGAAACGTATAGATGTATTGCGTCATTTTTTTCTATTACCATTTGAAGAGAGTGAGAAAATCAAACAAGGAGAGTTAGAAACTTTAGTTGTGTCTGATATTCCGAACTGGGTCAGATTATATGGATCTATATTAATAGAATATATACACGCCATTGCGCAATTTATTGGTGCAATCATAGCACTACAACATATAGATATAAAGTTCATATTGTGGGTAACTCCGTTTTTATTTTTAAGTGCAACGGTTCCGATGTTTATGGGGAAAAAGGTAAGAAGTATTGCAACTATTGCTCAAAAGAATCAATCAAGTGTTGTAGAGATGATGTCACAGTTTGTAAAAGGTATGCAAGATTTACGGAGTTTACAAAAAGAAAAATGGGCAATTCAATTATTTAAAGGAGTAACGGCACAATCTTATAAATCGGAAGTAAAGAAGACGATGATGCAACATTGCATGGGAGTAGTTGGAACAGTGATTGAAACAGGAGCATATGTCGTTGCTCTCATTATAGGTGCGCAAAAAATAATGAAAGGGGAAATGGAAGTTGGTTCACTTGTTGCAGTGTTAGCTACAATTGAAATGCTCTTTTTTCCGGTCCGTTACGTGGGGGAGTTACTAATGATGACACAAGTTGCAGTCGCTTCGGCAAATCGAGTTTTTTGTTTTTTAGATAAACAAGTGGCAGATAGTGAGGTGGAAAAAGCTATGGGAATGAAGATAACAAATGTTTCATTTCAAGAGAATGATGAAGCGAAGTGTAGAATTAAAAATATTCATTTGGAGATTAATCCTGGGGAACTCGTTATTGTTGTAGGCGAAAGTGGTGCAGGGAAAACGACGCTTTTAAAATTAATAACGGGTTTATATAAACCATCTAATGGTAGCGTTGTTTCTTATGGTAATGATGCTCGGATGACGACAGTATGGCAAGAACCGCGTTTTTTTCGGACGACAGTAAAAGAGAATATGTATTTCGGGGAAGAGGGCTTAGAAAACCAGTTAGAAAAAAATGCTGAACTTGTAAATGTAACGCCGATTATTAGGGGGTTACCTGAAGGGAGTCAGACTGTACTACATAAAAGCGGTGAAGAGTTTTCCGGAGGGGAAAGGAAACGTCTTGCACTATTGCGT
Organism: Bacillus hominis; assembly: GCF_018332515.1. Taxonomy (GTDB): domain Bacteria; phylum Bacillota; class Bacilli; order Bacillales; family Bacillaceae_G; genus Bacillus_A; species Bacillus_A hominis. Next base: position 1,454 of record NZ_BOQD01000206.1, read on the forward strand.
ACGATTGTATCAAATCCGAATCTTATTATTTTAGATGAACCGACTGCGGGATTAGATCCGAGCAATCAAGAAGTGGTTTGGAATATGATTGAAGGACTGGGAAGAGATGTAACGAGAATTGTGGTAACGCATGACGTAGAGAGGATAATACTAGCTGATCGTGTTGTGGTAATGAAAGAAGGAAGTATTATTGAGTGTGGAAAACCTAGAGAGTTATTAAATCGCAATTCATTGCTTAAAGAAATACTAATAAAAAGATAAGAGCTATGTAGCGCTCTTATCTTTATTCAGTATTATTAAGTTGATACGTATAAGACTCAGGATCACTAGTATTAAATTCTTTGACTAAAGTAAGTTGATTTGTATCCGGATTATATTTGAAGATTTTGACCGTATGTTCGCTATTTAGTGATGGATTATATTCTTGAATAGCAAATGTATTTTCAGCAATCTGTGTCATATTACTGGTGGAAACATTTTCTATGGAATCATGATTTGTAGAAATTTCAACGACTCTTCCACCGTTGAAAAATAAAAGAACGATTACTAAAATAACTAAACATATTCGTATATAGCGAAGTTCTTTACTAATAGGGTGTTCTCCCAAGATAATCATCCTTTCTGTAACTATTGTATAGTAGTGGTGGTAGTCATCGTGAAGAAACTAAGAATACCGAGACCAGCTAAAAGGAAAAATGAGATTAAAGCGATACAGAGACAAATACGTCCAACTTGCTTTTTTTCAGGATCTTTACTGAAGAGCGAGATGATCCACGTAATAACTCCGATTGGGGAAAATATAAAACTAAGAATATATAATAGTATTTTTTCAAATAAATTCATAAAAACAGCCCCCTTTTTGAAGGTTTTACATGTGTAGTTTTCTTCGTATTAGCACTGTTGTTATGTAGGAAAGTACAGAATAAACAGCACTATAAACAATCCAAGCGTCTAAGTTTTGTAAAGCTAGGTGTATATCAAATTTAGAGATGATAATGAAAAATATAAGTGTAACAGTAAAAGAAATAATAATAGCAGCCCATTTGAATTTGTATAGCAAGCCGCTAAAAAAAATACATAGTAATGGTAAAGTGAAGAAAACAAAAGTAAAAGGGTTGATAAGTAATTGTAAAATACATATCACCTCGCAGTTTTTATATGTATTTCTAATTATATGATAAAAAGGAAAATATTTCATATCAATTATAAATATTCCGATTATTTTGAATGTGAATATTTCCAAGCTTGCCCGTATAAGCTAAAATAAGGTATATAGTATTTTGATGAATATGTTAAAAAAGATAAACACGTTAGGGTGATATAAAATGTGGCGGAAGCTTACGATTATTGTAGTGTTGCTTTGTTTAGCGGGATATACAGCTTATGAACAGTTCGGTAAAAAGGATCAGGCGGTACAAGGGAAGCAAGAAAAAAGTGAAGCTGCTATGAAAGAGATGATCGCACAGAACGGTATTGAAATAGGGAAGGTTGCACCAGACTTTGAATTAACGAAGTTAGATGGAACGAATGTAAAGTTATCAGATTTAAAAGGAAAGAAGGTTATTTTAAATTTTTGGGCAACGTGGTGTGGGCCTTGTCAGCAAGAAATGCCTGATATGGAGGCTTTTTATAAAGAACATAAAGAAAATGTAGAAATTTTAGCAATAAATTATACTCCTTCAGAAAAAGGTGGGGGAGAAGAAAAAGTAAGCAATTTTGCTAAGGAAAAAGGGATTACTTTTCCTGTTTTATTGGACAAGAACATTGATGTGACAACAGCGTATAAAGTAATTACAATCCCAACTTCGTATTTTATAGATACGAAAGGCGTAATTCAGGATAAGTTCATTGGACCGATGACGCAAAAAGAGATGGAGAAGCGGGTTACTAAATTAAAATAACGGTGAATAGGTAGAGGTGGAAAATAGCCATTTCTGCCTTTTCTTTTTCAAGTAGTGAAAGCTTCGTGATATGATAAAAGAAATATAAACGTTTAGAGATAAAGGAGTGTATTTGGAGTGGGGAATATATCCTTACCATTAGATTATGTTGTAATTGATTTTGAAACAACAGGATTTAACCCTTATAATGATAAAATTATTCAAGTAGCAGCAGTGAAATATCGTAATCATGAACTAGTAGATCAATTTGTTTCCTATGTGAATCCAGAATGTCCAATTCCGGACCGAATAACGAGTTTAACAGGTATTACAAATTATCGTGTTTCGGATGCACCGACGATTGAAGAAGTGTTACCTTTATTTTTAGCATTTTTACATACAAATGTTATTGTGGCTCATAACGCTTCTTTTGATATGCGTTTTTTGAAAAGTAATGTAAATATGCTTGGATTAGCTGAGCCTAAAAATAAAGTAATTGATACGGTGTTTTTAGCAAAGAAATACATGAAGCATGCACCTAATCATAAACTTGAAACGTTAAAGCGAATGCTTGGAATTCGCTTAAGTTCTCATAATGCATTTGACGATTGTATTACGTGTGCGGCAGTTTATCAAAGATGTGCATCTATTGAAGAAGAAGGAAAAAGAAAAGTGAAGAAAGAAGTGCTTGATGAAACAGTAGCATACGAAGCAGTAAAAGAAATTCTTATGCGAAATAAACGTGATATCGAATGGATTCGCTGTATGAATGTCGGGAGCTACTTAGATATAAAAGCTTTTTACCCAATTATTAGGATGAAGGTGAAAGGGCGAAAGAAATATGTGTTAACAGAAAAAATAGAAGAAGATGTAATCGGTATTTGTACGAGCTTAACGTGTGAGGCAGCATTGAAAAATGAGATTGGCAACACGAGAATTATGATTGACAGTGTAGAGGACATTTTGAAGTTAGAGAGCTACATTTTAGAAGAATACGATTCTGTATTGCGAGCACTGCATGAATATAGAGTGAGTGAAGAAAATGCTGATGAAGAAATTAAAAAATATTTAAATATAATGATGTGAAAAAATCCCGTGCGTAATATTTGCGTATGGGGTTTTTTGTTAAAAAATAAAATTTTCTTACAAATCTGATTAAAGAGTTTTTCATTTGCTCATACTATGTAGTAATAAAGCGAAGGAGAAAGGGTGAGCAACATGAGAAGAAGTCGCCGCAAATCGTTTGAAGAACTTGTAAATGAAAATAAACAACAATTATTAAGCGATCGTGATGCAATCGATCGAATTGAAGAACGTATTGAAAAACGTTATGAAATGAAACTTTTTAAGCAGGCTGAATAATTCTTAACACTAGTACGATACTAGTGTTAAGGAGGCGATAGTAATGGGTAATCCGAAAAAGAATTCAAAAGACTTTGCACCAAATCAAATTGGAACACAATCGAAAAAAGCTGGTGGCAATAAAGGAAAGCAAATGCAAGATCAAACTGGTAAGCAACCGATTGTTGATAACGGTTAAAGAAAAGGAGAATGCTGCATTCTCCTTTTTTATGTATAAATTTGAGGGGATATAGGTAATTTAAGGTGGTATGTATACATTATTAGGAGGGAAGTATATGCCAAATCCAGATAATCGAAATGACAACGCTGAAAAATTACAAGAAATGGTACAAAATACGATTGATAATTTTAATGAAGCAAAAGAAACAGCGGAACTTTCTAATGAAAAAGATCGTGCTGCCATTGAAGCGAAAAATCAAAGACGTTTAGAAAGTATTGATTCATTAAAAAGTGAAATAAAAGATGAATCTTAACAGAATGTACAAAAAGGGCTGACAAAAGTCAGCCCTTTTTTGTAATCGTAAAGTTTTCAACAAGTAAACGCCAATTTTGCGGGAATGGTAAACCAATCTTCCAATAACTAATACCACCGATGCCTTGTTCTTTCATTAAATTGAATTTACTTTGCACGGACCGTGAATCTTCAAACCAAACTTCGTGTTGTACGCCGTTTTCATCAAAGTAATTAAAATGTGGAGCTTGAGCTGTGAAATCATAGCGGATAGGAACATTGTATTTACGAGCTAGTGCAACAGCTGCGACAGAGCTAATTGCTTTTGCAGGTGGATTTCCTTGTTTGAATGGCAGTTTCCAATCGAAACCGTATAAATTTTGCCCCATCATAATTTTTTGTGGTGGCATTTGAGATTTTGCATATTGAAGTACTTCTTTCACAGGACCAATAGGAGAAATCGCCATTGGTGGTCCGCCTTGCCAACCCCAGTCGTATGTCATAATGACGACAAAATCAACAATTTGCCCCTGTGCTTTATAATCGTGAGCTTCAAAAAACTTTCCTTTTTGATTTGAACTTGTTTTCGGTACGAGAGTTGTGCTCAATGTGTACCCGCTAGGTAAGCGTGTTTTTACATTTCGTAAAAAGCGATTATATGCCTCGCGGTCTTCGGGTGCCACATTCTCGAAATCGAAATGAATGTCTCGCATGCCATATTTTTCAGCTGTTTGCAAAATGTTCGTAATAAATTTGTTTTGAGTGGTTGGGTTACGCAACAAAACAGATGTTAGTTCCGGACTAAAGTTCCCGTTTTCGATATTTGTAATCACGAGCATAGGGATGGTTTTACCTTGCGTTGCAATAGTAGCGATTTTAGCTGTTTCCGTTGGTTCTTTTAAAGTGCCGTCTCTTTTTGCTTCAAAGCTGAAGTAGGCTAAATATGTTAAAAATGGATTAATAGCACGAGTAGCATTTACTAAACTTTCTTTTATCGGTATTGTTGAAGGTTGTAAATAAGCGATGGATTCTACTGCTCGTTTTGTACCTTTTGGTATATATAATTGTTGTCCGACATGGAGAATAGATTTTAATGAAAGGTTATTAACTTTAGCTAAACTAGCGAGAGGAACGTTATATGTCTGAGAAATTCGATACAGGCTGTCACCAGGCTGTACGTAATAATTATTGCCTTTCGTATTAACGATAAGTGCCTGACCAACAACGAGTGTTTCGGCTGGATTTAGACCATTGTCTTTTACAATTTCTTCAGGTGTAGAGCCATATTTTGATGCTAAACTATATACACTATCACCGCTACGAACAGTTACAATTTGAATCATGTGCTTGCCCCTTTCGGTAAAAGATTCACTGTTTTTATTTTATTTTTGATTCCACTGTATTATGATTAAATGTATGCAAGGTAGCAGAAGTGAAAGAAGGCGAATACATATGTTTGTAGCAGAACATGAAGTTGAAATCCGCTATGCGGAAACAGATCAGATGGGTGTTGTTTACCATTCAAACTATTTAGTGTGGCTAGAACTAGGGCGCACGAAACTTATACAAGAATTAGGATTTTCATATGTTGAAATGGAGAAAGAGGGAATTATCTCTCCAGTGTTAGACTTACAAATTTCATATCGCAAAGCGATGCGTTACGGAGAAAAAGCAATTGTGAAAACGTGGATTGATACTGTGAGCCCGCTTCGTGTTGTATATGGTTATGAAATTTATAACGGTGATGGCGAGCTTTGTATTACTGCAAGTACAACGAATATTTGTGCGAAAAAAGAAGGATTCCGCCCTGTATCATTTAAAAAGTTATATCCTGAGTGGTATGCGAAATATGAGGAAATCAAGAAAAAATAAAAAAAGCGTGGCAGAAGCCACGTTTTTTTTATTTTTCATAATTAAATTGCGGGAAATCGTCACCGTCGTTAAGTGTAACAGATAAATTATGTCCATCGAAGAACCACTCATCATCGCCTTCAATAAAGAAGTTAATACCTTCTTCTTGAGTTTGAACAGCAGGATGTGCAGGATCATCTTTACGAATTCCTAAAGAAAGTCCTTTTTGCACAGTACTGCAACCGCCGTATTGTACGAAAAAGCGTAGTGTTTCACCTGATTGTAATTTTAGTTCGTCTTTATACCATTGTGCTGCTTCTTTTGTTACGGAAAGATTCATGTATAGTTCCTCCAAATTATGTTGCTTTTTCTTAAGTATAAAAAATAACGCAAAAAGACGCTATTAATATGCTTCACGTTTTCTTTTTGCGTTATGTGGGTTACAATCTTATTTTTGCTTTTTTGAAAAGTTTGCTTTTGGTTCAGTTTTATTTATAATTCGTCCGATATTTGCACGGTGTTTATAAATAACCATACCAGCTAATAAACACATCGCAATAATGAAGATTTTATCCCCGCTAACAATTGATGCAATAACAGCAACGACAGCTGTTACCATAGAAGAAAGTGATACGTATCTTGTTGTAAATAAAAGGGTGAAAAAGACAACCGCTAATATTGCAAATACAACTGGTGAGTAGCATAATAGCACGCCAGCAGAAGTTGCAACTGCTTTACCACCGCGGAATTTTGCGAAGATTGGATATACATGTCCAAGAACAGCGGCTAATCCAAACCATAATGGGTGAGTATCTAATCCGAAAATAATCGGTAGAGCTGTTGCTAATGTACCTTTTAAAATGTCAGCAATTGTAACGATAAAACCTGCTTTTTTCCCTAATGTGCGGAATGTATTTGTTCCGCCTAAATTACCGCTACCGTGTTCACGAATATCGATTCCGTAACCAATTTTGCCAACGACTAGTGCAAATGGAATCGAGCCAAGCAAGTAGGCAACGATAAATAAAAGATATGTAATAACCATGAGTTCAGTCTCCTTTATACAAATGTGTTGATAAAGGGTAAAAAGAGTTTTTCCCGTATATTGTACCATACATTTGTAAAGAGCACATTTCTTTTTTATAAATGAAAAAGTCATTAATTTTTAAAAAAACTTTCACAGGAATGTTACATTTTTCACAAAAACACTAGAACTATATGTTGTATGATTTTAATCAAAAGACAACAACATGTTGGTGGAGGGTTATGAATGTTGAAACAAAATGTACGTGGAGAAGAATTAATGAAAGTATTTGAGACAATTATCCACGGTAATGAACAAGATTTAATGCAGGAAAATGCAAATGTAGATGGCCGATCTCCAATGGGAGTAATGGGAACGTTCGCATCTGAGAGCGCAAAGTATTATGCAGTAGAGAAATTATTATCAGATCAAGTGAAAAAAGCGATAGATCAAAATATATTATATCCACATGATTTAGATTTTTATGCAACAGGAACGACGACTTGTTCGCAAATTCCGTTAGCGCAAATGCTTGCTAACGGTTTTCATACTGGACATGGACATATGAGACAACCGCAAGACATTAAAAGTGCGTTGGCGCTTTCTTCAATTATTTTTCAGGCGAATCAAAATATGCAGCACGGTGGTCAATCGTTTGCACTCTTTGATATTGATTTAGCTCCATATGTGAGAAAAACAGTAGAGAGACATAAAAAACGACTACAGTCATATCCGCTTACGAAAGAACAAATAGAGGAATTTGCATGGAAAGAAACAGAAAATGATACGTATCAGGCGTGTGAGGCTTTCGTCCATAATTCAAATAGTATGCATAGTAGGGGCGGGGGACAAGTACCGTTTATTTCTATTAATTACGGAACAGACACATCGAAAGAGGGAAGACTTTTAATTAAGCAACTTTTAAAAGCGACGCAAGCTGGACTTGGTAAAGGGGAAACACCAATTTTTCCTATTCAAATTTTCAAAATGAAAAAAGGCGTGAACTTTGAAGAGTGTGATCCGAACTATGATTTATTTGAATTAGCGTTAGAAACGACAGCTGAGCGATTATTCCCTAACTTTTCGTTTTTAGATGCTCCGTTTAATGCAGTGCACTATGATGGTCGACCTGAAAGTGAAGTATGTTATATGGGGTGTCGTACTCGTGTTATGTCTAATATACATGGGGAAGAAACAGCAATTGGAAGAGGGAATTTATCGTTTACTTCTATTAATTTAGTGAAATTAGCGTTAATTAGTGGTTCAAAAGAAGCGTTTTTTGAAGCGCTAAGTTATTACCTAGATTTAGGCGTTAAGCAATTATTAGAGAGATTTGCCTATCAATGTACAAAGAGAGCAAGAGATTTTCAGTTCTTATATTCACAGGGTGTATGGCGTGGTGGAGAAACGTTACAACCTGAAGATGCTGTGGCGCCAATTTTAAAACAAGGGACGTTAAGTCTTGGTTTTATTGGTCTTGCAGAATGTTTAGTAGCGTTAACCGGAAAGCACCATGGAGAAAATGAAGACTCGTGGAAGCTTGGATATGAAATTATTTCCTTTATGAGGAAGAGAATGGATAAGGCGATGGAAGAACATCAACTCAATTTCTCCGTAATTGCAACGCCAGCAGAAGGGTTATCAGGAAAGTTTGTGAAGAAAGATAGAGAAGAATTTGGTGTAATTAGCGGTGTGACAAATCATAATTATTATACAAATTCGTTCCATATACCGGTGTATTACAATATTCAAGCGATAAATAAAATTCGATTAGAAGGGCCGTTTCACGCTCTTTGTAATGGCGGACATATTACGTACATTGAACTAGATGGTGCAGCTGTGCATAATCAAAAGGCGTTAAAGCAAATTGTACAAGCGATGGCGCAGTACGGAGTAGGATACGGTTCAATTAACCATCCTGTTGATCGTTGTAAATGCTGTAGTTATCATGGCATTATCGGGAATGAATGTCCGAGCTGCGGAAATGAAGATGAGAATGAAATAGAAAGAATTCGCCGCATAACAGGATATCTTGTAGGAGATATGTCAAAGTGGAATAGCGCGAAACGTAGTGAAGAGATGGATCGGGTGAAGCATAAATGAAAGTTATGAATATCATTCATGATAGTGTAGTAGATGGAGAAGGGTTGCGGACAGTCGTGTTTTTTGCGGGCTGTCCGCATCGTTGTATCGGTTGCCATAATCCGAAATCGTGGAATGTTTGCAATGGAACTGAAATGACGGTAGAAGAAATTGTGAAAGAGATTGAAAAGAATCCATTAACCGATGTAACATTTTCAGGTGGAGATCCATTTTTTCAAGCTGCTGAAGTGAAAAAAGTAGCAAAAGCAGTGAAGGATTTGAAAAAAAATCTATGGATTTATACAGGTTATATGTTGGAAGAGATACAGAGTGCTCAAAATAATGATATGATAGAATTGTTACATTATGGGGATGTTTTGGTCGATGGAAGATTTGAACTTGATAAAAAAGATTTAACACTTCCATTTCGCGGAAGCTCCAATCAACGTATTATTCGATTGAAAGAGTAAAAAGGCGGGATAGGTTATATGAATAAAACAGTATTACTTGTTGAAGATGAAAGAAGATTACGTGAAATTGTTAGCGATTATTTTCGTAATGAAGGCTTTGAAGTAATCGAAGCGGAAGATGGAAAAAAAGCGCTCGAATTATTTGCTGAACATACAATTGATTTAATTATGTTAGATATTATGTTACCAGAAATAGATGGTTGGTCTGTTTGTAGACGAATTAGAAAGGAGTCAGCGGTACCAATTATTATGCTGACAGCACGTTCTGATGAGGATGATACATTACTAGGCTTTGAACTAGGTGCAGATGAGTATGTAACAAAACCTTTTAGTCCGAAAGTGTTAGTAGCTCGTGCGAAGACGTTATTGAAACGTGCGGATGGAGCGGTAGGAGTATCAGAAGAAAATACTATGTCTTTAGCCGGAATAGAAGTGAATCGACTATCTAGAACAGTTTTAGTAGATGGAGAAGAAATTATATTGACACATAAGGAGTTTGAGCTTCTCGTTTATTTAATGGAGAACAAAGGAATTGTGTTGTCACGTCAACATTTATTAGATCAGTTATGGGGATATGATTACTACGGCGATGACCGAACGGTGGATACACATATTAAAAAACTGCGAAATAAGCTAGGAGATAAAGCGAAGCATATCGGTACTGTTATTCGAGTAGGTTACAAATTTGAAGAATAACATTTAAGTTACTATGCACTTTAGCTTTGGGATATAGCAAATTTACACTCTCCTTTGTAGGTGGAATGTACAAAAAATACTTTTCTTGTCTACAATGATAGATAGGAGTATTTTTTTAATTGGATTTCACGATGAGTTCACAAGAAGGACACAAAATGTGACTATACTGAAAGTACGAATTCACCAGAGAGGGGAAATAAAACATGGGATATTACGACGGACCGAATTTAAATGAAGAGCATAGTGAAACGAGAGAAATGAAAAAATCAAGTAGTAAAAAAGGATATTTTTTCACAGGTTTAGTTGGGGCTGTAGTCGGGGCGGTTTCGATTAGTTTTGCAGCACCTTACATGCCGTGGATGCAAAATAATGGAGCGGCAGTTTCGTCATTCAATTCTAATCAACAAGTAGAAGGTACTGTAGCTCCTGTTGTTAATAAAGTGAAGGGCGAAACTGATTTACCAGGCATGGTTGAAGGCGCAAAGGATGTTGTAGTTGGTGTAATTAATATGCAGAAGACTATTGATCCGTTTGCGATGCAACCGGCAGAACAAGAGCAAACAGCTGGTACAGGATCAGGTGTTATTTATAAAAAGTCAGGAAATAAAGCATATATTGTAACAAATAACCACGTAGTAGACGGTGCAAATAAACTTGCTGTTAAACTGAGCGACGGAAAGCAAGTTGATGCAAAATTAGTTGGTAAGGACCCTTGGTTAGACTTAGCAGTTGTAGAGATTGATGGATCTACTGTTAATAAAGTTGCAACTTTAGGTGATTCTAGTAAAATTCGTGCTGGTGAAAAAGCAATTGCAATTGGTAACCCACTTGGGTTTGACGGCAGTGTAACAGAAGGTATTATCAGTAGTAAAGAACGTGAAATTCCAGTAGATATTGATGGGGACAAACGTCCAGACTGGCAAGCACAAGTTATTCAAACAGATGCAGCGATTAACCCTGGTAATAGTGGTGGCGCATTATTTAACCAAAACGGTGAATTAATTGGAATTAACTCAAGTAAAATTGCGCAGCAAGAAGTTGAGGGGATTGGTTTTGCAATTCCAGTTAATGTTGCAAAACCAGTTATTGAATCGCTTGAAAAAGACGGAGTAGTGAAACGCCCAGCTCTTGGTGTAGGTGTAGTTTCATTAGAAGATGTGCAAGGTTATGCAATAAATCAATTAAAAGTACCAAAAGAAGTAACAAATGGCGTTGTATTAGGTAAAATTTATCCAGTATCACCGGCAGAAAAAGCTGGTTTAGAGCAATATGATCTTGTAGTAGCATTAGATGATCAAAAAGTAGAGAATTCACTTCAATTCCGTAAATACTTATATGAAAAGAAAAAAGTAGGCGAGAAAGTAGAAGTTACATTCTACCGTAACGGTCAAAAAATGACGAAAACAGCTACATTAGCAGATAATTCAGCTACAAAGAATCAATAATCGGAATAAAAGAAAGTCTCTTTCATATTGAAAGAGACTTTCTTTATCGGATATACTAAAGGAATAGGAGGGATTGATTATGACAATTGAAAACCCAACTCGTACGGAAATTGGTGAAGTATTGAAGAAAAGTAAAACGATTGCGGTTGTTGGATTATCAGATAAGCCAGAACGTACATCATATATGGTTTCAAAAGCAATGCAAGATGCTGGGTACCGTATTATTCCAGTAAATCCAACAGTAGATGAAGTACTCGGAGAAAAGGCGGTTTCTTCACTGGCGGATATTAAAGAACATGTTGATATCGTAAATGTATTTCGTCGCTCAGAATTTTTAAAGGATGTTGCGAAGGAGTTTGTAGAGATTGATGCAGATGTTTTCTGGGCACAATTAGGAGTACAAGATGACGAGACATATAAACTTTTACAAGAAAAAGGCTATACTGTAATAATGGATCGTTGTATTAAAGTAGAGCATGCGATGACAAAATAGTATAGACTTTAAAGATAGAAAGATTGATTCAGCCCTCACTCTTTACATAAGTAGGGCCGATGAACGAGGTGTTCATCATGAGATTTTTTAAAGGCTGTTTTTGGGGATTGTTACTTGTTATCCCGTTTTGGATATTGATCATTTGGATCATGATAAAGGTTTGGAATGTATAATGTTGGAATACATATCCATTTCTCGTTGACAAACGATTATTTTTCTGAAATAGTAGCCTAGAGGAATCCTTGTGAAAAAAACAAGGATTTTTCTATTGAAAATGGTATATAAAAGAGATAAGATAACTTGCCAAAACTATAGTCTAGGCGTTATTCTATAATAGAAACATATGTTCTGATTTGATTAGGAAAGGGGCAAGGAGTTTGGCGAAGCATCAGTTCCAATATAATGAAGATGCAATTCAAGTGTTAGAAGGACTTGAAGCCGTTCGAAAACGCCCGGGTATGTATATCGGGAGTACGGATAGCCGTGGATTGCATCATTTAGTATATGAAATAGTAGATAACTCCGTTGATGAAGCATTAGCGGGATTTGGCGACGAAATTTCTGTCGTAATACATAAAGATAATAGTATTAGCGTTATTGATAAAGGGCGAGGAATGCCTACGGGAATGCATAAACTTGGAAAACCGACACCTGAAGTTATTTTAACTGTACTTCATGCTGGTGGTAAGTTTGGCCAAGGAGGCTATAAAACGAGTGGTGGTTTACACGGTGTTGGGGCATCAGTTGTAAACGCCTTGTCAGAATGGCTAGTCGTAACGATTAAGCGTGATGGTAGCATTTATGAACAACGCTTTGAAAATGGTGGTATTCCTGCAACGACGTTAGAGAAAATCGGGAAAACTAAAGAATCTGGTACAACGATGCATTTTAAACCAGATACAACTATTTTCAGCACAACAAATTATAATTATGAAACATTATGTGAGAGATTACGTGAATCTGCATTCTTATTAAAAGGAATGAAAATCTCGATAAAAGATGAACGTAATGATTTAGAAGATGTATTTCATTATGAAACAGGAATTGAAGCTTTCGTTTCATACTTAAACGAAGAGAAAGATTCGATTCATCCAGTTGTATATTTCTCTGGTGAACAAAATGGAATTGAAGCAGAGCTAGCGTTTCAATTTAATGATGGTTACTCAGAAAACATTCTTTCGTTTGTAAATAACGTACGTACAAAAGACGGTGGTACACACGAAGCTGGATTTAAAACAGCAATGACACGTGTTTTCAATGAGTATGCGCGTAAAGTTTCTTTATTGAAAGAAAAAGACAAAAATTTAGAGGGTACAGATATTCGTGAAGGATTAGCGTCGATTGTTTCTGTACGTGTACCTGAAGAAGTACTTCAGTTTGAAGGACAAACGAAAGGGAAACTCGGTACAAGTGAAGCACGTTCTTCAATTGATGCAATCGTATCAGAGCATTTAGCTTACTTTTTAGAAGAAAACCCGGATGTAGCTACACTTCTTGTGAGAAAGGCAGTTAAAGCAGCGCAAGCACGTGAGGCTGCTCGTAAAGCGAGAGAAGAAGCGCGTACTGGTAAGAAGAAGAAAAAATCAGAAGGTACTTTAAGCGGGAAGTTAACACCTGCACAATCACGTAATCCTCAGAAAAACGAATTGTATTTAGTAGAGGGTGACTCGGCTGGTGGTTCAGCAAAGCAAGGGCGAGATCGTCGTTTCCAAGCGGTGCTACCATTACGTGGTAAAGTAATTAACACGGAAAAAGCAAAGCTTGCTGACATTTTTAAGAATGAAGAGATCAATACGATTATTTACGCAATTGGCGGCGGCGTAGGGAATGAATTCGCTGTTGAAGATATTAACTACGATAAAGTTGTTATTATGACCGATGCAGATACGGATGGAGCACATATTCAAGTGTTACTACTGACGTTCTTCTACCGTTATATGAAACCACTTATTGAAGCTGGGAAAGTATTTATCGCACTTCCACCTTTATATAAAGTAAGTAAAGGGAAAGGGAAAAGTGAAGTAATTGAATATGCATGGTCTGATGAAGAATTAGATGGTGTAACAAAAAAGGTCGGAAAAGGTTATATGTTGCAGCGCTATAAAGGACTTGGTGAAATGAATGCCGATCAATTATGGGAAACAACGATGAACCCTGAAACACGTACATTAATTCGTGTGAAAATTGACGATGCATCAAGAGCTGAGCGCCGAGTTACGACATTGATGGGTGATAAAGTAGAACCTCGTCGTAAATGGATTGAACGAAATGTACAATTTGGCATGCAAGAAGAAGGAAATATTTTAGAAAATGAAATGATTATGGAGACGGAGGTGGAATAACATGCAGGCAGAGAAGTTTCATGACCTCCCGCTTGAAGACGTGTTAGGTGACCGCTTTGCACGTTATAGTAAATATATTATTCAAGACCGTGCGCTTCCAGATGCACGTGACGGCTTAAAACCGGTACAAAGACGTATTTTATATTCTATGTTTGTAGAAGGAAATGTACATGATAAAGCATTTCGTAAATCAGCTAAAACAGTAGGTAATGTTATCGGTAATTATCATCCACATGGTGATTCCTCTGTATATGAGGCGATGGTACGTTTAAGTCAAACTTGGAAAGTACGTAATGTTTTAGTTGAAATGCATGGAAATAACGGTAGTGTTGATGGGGATCCGGCAGCGGCAATGCGTTATACGGAAGCACGTTTATCACCAATCGCGTCTGAGTTATTACGTGATCTCGATAAGGAAACAGTAGAATTCGTGTCAAACTTTGATGATACGAGTGAAGAACCTGTTGTATTACCAGCAATGTTCCCAAACTTATTAGTGAACGGATCTACAGGGATTTCCGCTGGTTATGCAACAGAAATTCCACCGCATCATCTTGGAGAAGTAATTGATGCTACAATGATGCGTATCGATCAGCCGAATAGTTCTGTGGATGACTTGTTAACAGTTATTAAAGGACCTGATTTCCCTACAGGCGGTATTATACAAGGGATAGATGGCATTAAAAAAGCTTACGAAACAGGTAAAGGTAAAATTATTATTCGCGGAAAAGCAGAAGTTGAAACGATTCGTGGCGGGAAGCAACAAATCGTTATTACAGAAATTCCGTACGAAGTAAATAAAGCGAACCTAGTTAAGAAAATGGATGAATTACGTCTAGATAAAAGGCTAGATGGAATTGCTGAAGTGCGCGATGAGACAGATCGTACAGGTCTTCGCATCGTTGTAGAATTAAAAAAAGAAGCGAATGCTGAAGGTATTTTAAATTATTTATATAAAAATACAGATTTACAAATTCCATACAACTTTAATATGGTAGCGATAAATAATCGTCGCCCGACACTTATGACATTACCTAAGATTTTGGATGCATATATTGGGCATCAGAAAGAAGTTGTTACAAGACGCTCACAATATGAATTAAGAAAAGCAGAAAATCGTCAGCATATTGTAGAAGGTTTAAAGAAAGCATTATCAATTTTAGATGAAGTGATTGAAACGATCCGTGGGTCTAAAGATAAGCGTAATGCGAAAGATAATTTAAGTGCGAAATTTGGATTTACAGAGGCGCAGTCAGAAGCAATTGTTTCGTTGCAACTATATCGTTTAACGAATACAGATATTACAGCGCTAGAGCAAGAAGCAGCGGAACTTAGTAAGAAAATTATAGAGTTACAGACGATTCTACAAAGTGAAAAAAGACTTCTTCAAGTTATTAAAACAGATTTGAAGAGAGTAAAGAAAACATATAGTGATAATCGCCGTGCGATAATTGAAGAGGAAATTGAAGAAATTAAAATCGATGTGGAAGTTATGATTCCACAAGAAGATGTCATCGTTACTGTAACGAAAGAAGGATATGTGAAACGAACAGGTTGGCGTTCACATAATGCATCGAACGGCAAAGACTTCGGTATGAAAGAGGGTGACATCTTACTTGAGCGTTTCGATACAAACACGACAGAAACCGTTCTTTTATTTACGAACAAAGGAAATTATATTTATCTTCCTGTATATGAAATGCCAGAAATTCGTTGGAAAGATTTAGGTCAACACGTTGCGAATCTTGTTTCACTCGAGCGAGATGAAGCGTTAATTTGGGCAACAGTCGTACCGAATTTTGAAGAAGAAAAACGATTTATCGTATTTGTTACACGAAACGGTATGATTAAGAAGACAGAATTAAATCAATATAAAGTGCAACGTTATTCACGGGCGTTCGTTGCTGTAAACTTGAAAAAAGATGATGAAGTTGTTGATATATTTGCGACAGATGGAACAAGTGATATTGTTCTTGCAACACATGGTGCATATGCACTTGTATTCAATGAAGAAGAAGTAAGTCCAGTTGGTGTAAGAGCAGCTGGTGTGAAAGCAATTAATTTAAAAGAAGATGACTATGTTGCTTCTGGTAAACCGTTAAATGGTGAAAAAGATCAACTTATTCTTGTTACGCAGCGAGGTGCTGTGAAACGTATAAAGGCATCCGAAATTGAGAAATCAACGAGGGCGAAGCGAGGCCTTGTAATTTTTAAAGAGTTAAAGCGTAATCCGTACCGCATTGTCGGTATTGAAATTGTTCGAGATGACGAATTAGTTTACATGAAGACAGAGAAACACATTGTAGAAGAAATTGATCCGAAAGCGTTTCGAAATAAAGACCGGTATAGTAATGGTAGTTTAGTACTAGATGTTAATGATACTGGTGAAGTAATTGAAACGTGGACGAAGAAAAGGCCGGAATGAAGGGAGCATCTTGCTATGAATGATAGCAAGATGCTTTTTTCTAAGCAAATTATTATGTATATAAAAATAATCTTGTTATAATAATGAAATGAAATCGTTCTCATAAAGTGAAACTTTAATCAGTGGGGGTTTTCTTCATCCCCCACTGATTATTAGCTTTCACCAATCGGGCTTTTACGGGCAGTAAGGCCCTCACCTAACTTCTTTGCTTTCGCTGAATTTTGAGGTAGGGGTCTTACTGCCCGCAAGTAGCGGGATAAATGGAGGGGCAACATGAAAAAAATAGGTGTAGGGATTGTAGGATTTGGATTTTCTAGTACAACATTTCACATCCCGTTATTACAAACGATAGAAGAATATGATATTCGTGCTATCTTATCTTCAAAAGATGAAGTAGTGAAAGAAGCATTGCCAAATACTGAAGTTGTTGGCACAATGGATGAATTAGTAAAGCGAGCTGATATTGACTTAGTGGTCATTACTTCGCCGAATACAACTCATTTTCCATATGTAAAAGAAGCGATTGTGCACGGTAAGCATGTTGTTGTGGAAAAACCATTCGTTGTTTCAATTGAAGAAGGAGAAGAACTTATTTCATTGGCGAAGCAACATAATGTCGTTTTAAGTGTGTATCACAATCGCCGTTTTGATAATGATTTCTTAACGATAAAGAAATTATTAGAAGAAAAAAGAGTAGGGAATGTATACGCATATGAAGCGCATTTCGATCGTTTCCGCCCACATGTACGTGATCGCTGGAGAGAAAAGAATTTACCAGGTTCAGGTATATTATATGATCTAGGATCGCATTTAATGGATCAAGCATTATCATTATTCGGGAAACCAGATGCAATTAGTGCAGATGTAATAAAGCAACGACCAGGTGCAGAAATTGATGACTACTTCCATGTTATACTTCACTACGGAGTAAAGCGTGTTATTTTACATAGTAGCAGTTATGTGAAACAAGCTGGACCACATTTTACACTGCATGGAGATAAAGGTTCTATCGTGAAGTATGGTATGGATTCACAGGAAGAACAATTAAAGACTGGAATGAAGCCAGGTGATAATGGTTATGGAGCAGACGCTGAAGAGAATTTTGCTACTTTAGAAACAGAAGAAGAGTTAGTACGTATTCCGACAGAAGTCGGCTGTTATGAAATGTATTATAAAGGTGTAAGAGATAGTATTGTAAATGGTGAGAAACCACCTGTAACAGCAGAAGAAGGTTTGGAAGTTATTCGACTTATTCAATTGGCAATTGAAAGTAGTGAAACTGGTAGAGTCATTTCGGTAAAATAAAAAAGACACGATTCTGTGTCTTTTTTTATTTTTGCGGAACAGAAAGTCCGTAAAAGAACATCGTAACTATATCTTGTATATGTTTTTCTCGAGCTCCTTCAAGAAGTTGTGCCCCGAAATCATCACCTAATTTAGTAAACATTTGAATGTAAAGTAACATCATATCTTTTGAAAGATGAGGATTAATTTCATTTTTGCGCTGTGCTTGTTCTAATATTTCTAAATACCAAGGTAGGATTTTTTCGTTTTGATAACTATAAATAAACGCCCGAAGCTCTTCGTCTTTTTGCATCATTTGTAGTAGCATATCAGGCTGAAATAACCCACCCGTATTCATTTTTCTTACAATCATTTTTTGCATCATATCATGAAAAGGTAATTTTTCTTCCGCAAGCTCTTTATAATATTGAAATTCAGATATTATAAATTCTTGTATAAGTTCCCTAAATAACGCATCTTTACTTCCAAAATGATTATAAATTGTAACTTGAGAAACGTTTGCTTTTTTTGCAATATGTTCTATTTTCACTTCATTAAATCCACGTTCTGAAAATAATACGAAGGCTGCCTCTTTAATGGCACGCTTTTTCTTTTCTTTCACTTTTTCAAAGCCGTTCAATACAATCACCTCATTTAAAATATACAAGAAAAAATAATTGAAAACAATATTTTTGAAATATGGACATATAAATATTTCAAAAAATTGTTGCGAATATGAAAGAGG
>NZ_BOQD01000207.1 GCF_018332515.1 Bacillus hominis
CAAACTAAATTTAGTTTGTCATAGTATGGGTGGACTTCTTGCACGTTCTTACGTTCAAAGTGAAGAATATGAATACGATGTAGAGCAACTTATTATACTCTGTACACCAAACGCTGGATCTCCTCCCAATTATAGTTATTGGACTGGAGGTAGTCTCCCTGTTCATGCCTCTTCTAAAATAAATATTGTTCATTTTTATATGGAACAATACATTCATTACTTAAGCACCTTTTATAATATGGATAAAGTTGAAGCGATACACCTTTACTTTCCAGGATTACAAGATGCTATTCCTTGTAAAGATTACGGAAATTATTTATTTATAAGATCCGGCTCTTCTATTACATTTCTTCCTTATAACAAGATGAAAACGAAAAATCCATTCCTCGATACATTAAATGCAAATAGATTTATTATAGAGAAAAGAAATATTGAAACTACACTTATTGCAGGAGATGGGGTGGAAACAATTCAATATTTACAAGTCGTTCCCTCACATTCCAAGCTGAAATGGGCAGACGGAAAAGTTGTCGGTGATATACTTACAAAACACGGTGACGGTAACGCTGTATTGCATAGCGTTTTTCTTTTAGATGGCACTACATATATTGTGCATGCTTCACATAATGAAGTGCTCTACAAAAGCATTCCTATATTACAAAAGATACTTTAAATTACGAATACAAAAAAGGCGTGGCATTACGCCACACCTTTTTTCATTAAATAAAGTTCCTTGCATCATTATTTCTTCCAAACTTATAAATAGCAATTAAGAAGAATGCTACCGCAAAGGCGAATAAGATTAAAATATTTAAATACAACTCTGAAAATGGAATTCCTTGCTGTAATTTCGTAATCGTGTCCATTAGCCAGCGTTGCGGTAAAAAATTAGCTATTTTTTGTACCGTTTTCGGCATAATATCATAGGGGAAATAGCATCCCGCTAATAAACATGTCGGTACAATGACGACATTTTGCATCGCATTTGAAGCAGTTGAATTTTTCGCAAAAGACACAATTACTAAAGACAAACCAATTGCGATTAAAGCAAATATCATGAGTACACCAATCATCACTGTGAAAGGCATATTTATATTTGTATGAAAAACATACTTCATAAATAATACGGCAATTACAATCTGCATTGTTAGTATAATCATATTCACCGCGACATTAGATAATATAAATTTCTTTCCATCTATCGGTGTCGATAATAATCTAAAATACGTTCTGTTCTCTTTTTCTTTTAAAATAATTCCAGATAAATTCGCTGCCGAAAATAGCATAAACATGATAAGATAACCAATCGTTTGATTTGTCATATCCTTATTTTTCGAAGTATCTTCAAGTGTCTCTGCTTTTACTTTAAATGAACCTTTTTGATAACCAGCGTACATACTATCAAACGTACTTTGATCCGCCCCTGCCACTTTACTAATCGCAGTGATATTATCAACATAGTTATATAAATATGATTTTATAAATACTGTTACTTGATCACCTTTAATCGATGAAACTTCAATATGACTCGGTTTCCCTGCTCGAACACTTTCGGAAAAACCAGACTGTAATGTAATAACACCATCAAGTTTTTTTGAAGTGAGTTTATCTTCCACTTCAGATTCCTTAATTTTACTAATATTTACATGATTGAGTCCTTCTAAAAATTTCACTGTATCATTTGCGATAGGCTGATTTTCTTTATTTATAACCCCAATATTTAACGTTCCTTGCCCTACATTCCCATATATTGAAAAAGAAATGAGTGTTCCTATTATCGGAAAACTTACAATAAGCAATAATCCTTTTTTATTTTTTAAAAGCGCAGCTAATGTTTTTCGTATGAGCCATAAAATATCTTTCATATTACAGCCCCTCCCGTCTACGTAATGCGATAATCGCAATTAATAAAAAGATTGCTGAAATTCCAAGATTTAAAGAAATAACCGGCAGTGCTGCTCCTATGTCATTTGCATAAATAATTTTCATAATGGCTGTGTTGGCCCACGTTAATGGCGATAAATTCGTAACGACATTTTCTTCCACTACGAAATAAGCACCACCAAAAATAGAAGCTAATTGCACAACAACCATAATAATTGCTCTAGATGCCTCACCTGTTTTTGTAATATATCCGATTCCTAAACCGAAGCTAATTGCTAGAAAGACTTCTGTTAGTAAAATAATAAATATGATTCCAAGATGGTCGCCCCAATTCGCTTGAAAAACAAATTTACTAAATAAAACAACGAGTAATAGACAAAGTGCATTTGCTACAAGACTACCGAGCACTTTCCCAATGAAAATTTCAGCCTTACTAATAGGTGCTGCAATTAATCGATCTCCTGTTTTTCGTACTCGTTCTCCTCGAATTAAAAAACTTGCCCCCATTGCAGCATACAATGCAATCATTGTCGTCATTACGACCGCATAGTAATCCATAGAACCCGGTTTTTTAGCAGTTTGTAATGATGTTTCTTTTATATAATCGTTATGATTTCCGTTTGAAATAACTGCGCTAACCTTACTCGGATCTACTTTTGCAACTTCTGCCGCTACATTGTACTTATCAACAAATGTCGTAAGCATTCCTTCAACAATACTCCCTTCAATACTACTTCTGTCGCTCCCATAAAATTTCGCACCATCTTTACTCAATTCTACATATGCAGCATATTTATTTTGCTTCACTTCTTCTTTCCCATCTATGCCCTCAAAAGCTTTTTTAAAATGGATACCCGATTTATCGACCTCTTTCGTAAATGCTTCAAATGATTGAGAAAACGTGCTGCCCGCTTCATCTTTATAAAGCACTTGTATATCTTTAATCGAATGACTATCGCTATTAAATGCGTTACTTAACGCGGTTCCTAATACAAGCATAAGCACAATCGGAAATGCTAACATAAAAACTAAAGTTCTTACGTCCCTGAAATCTCTTTTAATATGCATAACTGCAATATTGAAGATGTTCAATTGATGAACCTCCCTTTACCTTTTCTTCATTTCCCTTTATTTATCTCGTAAATTTCTTCCAGTCAACGTAAGGAATACTGTTTCTAAGTTCGGAGCCTGCTCCTCTAACGAACGAATTTCAATATCGTGATTAATACAATGTTGAATAATTTTATTTAAATTGTTTAATCCTGCATCAGAATTCACTTTAATTACGTTCTCTTCGATTTGAACAGCTTTCACACCACTTATCTCTTTTAATTTTTCTACATCTAAGTTTTCTACTGACTTCACTTCGATCCAAACATCTTTCGTATCGGTAATAACCGCTTTTAACTGTTCTTTCGTGCCTTCTGCAATTACTTTACCGTGATCTACAATTGCTATTTTCGTACAAATCTCCTCTACCTCTTCCATGTAGTGACTCGTATAAATAATCGTACTTCCCATTTCATTTAATTTTCGGACAGACTTAAGAATGTAGTTCCTTGACTGCGGATCAATTCCAACTGTCGGTTCATCCATAATAATTAACTTCGGTCTATGAGCGATTGCACAAGCGATATTCAGCCTTCTTTTCATCCCGCCAGAAAAGTTTTTCGGGTAACTTTTATGTTTATCACTAAGCCCAACAAATTGAAGTGCTTCCTCTACTCTCGCTTTTAGTTCAGCCCCTCTTAGTCCGTACAATCCGGCAAAGAATTTCACATTTTCATAGGCGGTTAGCTCTTCATATATTGCAATATCTTGTGGAACGATACCGATGTTCATTTTCGCAAATCGATTATGTTTCTTTATATTTTTTCCTAGTATGCTAATTTCACCTTCATTACTTCTTAACAAGCCAGCAATCATATTTATCGTTGTACTCTTACCAGCACCATTCGATCCTAAAAATCCAAATATTTCTCCTTCTTTAATAGATAAAGACATATTATCTACCGCGATGAAATCACCAAATTTTTTCGTTAAGTTTTTAATTTCCAATATATTCATCATTTCACCCCTATTTCGGTTTCTCTGCTATCAGTATAAACAAAAAGAATGAACCTGCTCAGTGCAGAACTTCATTCTTTTCACATGAGAATATTCACTTTTTTCATATGAGATGATTCATCCTCATCACACTTTCCTATATCGGCAACAACATCGTTACTGAAAAACCACTTGTCCCATCTACAATAATTTTCCCGTTTACAGATGCTGTTCTCTCCTCCATACCCATAATACCGAGACCTTTTTTTACAAGCACTGCACCTTTTCCATTATCCTTCACTTGTACTTTAACCATCTTATTAAGTACATGAATATCTATAGAAATAACTGTCGCATCAGCGTATTTCATTGCATTTGTTAACGCCTCCGTAACGTTTTCACCGATAATCTTCCACTGAATTGGAGAAATCATATCTAAGTTTCCTTTATAAACGAAAGGAATGTTCACATCATGCTTACCTGCAAATTCCTCTATGAATAATTTCATACGATGAATGCCAATTTGCTCTGTTGGTGGCTTCATGTTTTTTAATGTAACCCGAATGCTTTCAATGCCATCTTTCGAAATATGAATTGCATTTTGTAATAACTCCTCAGATTTTACTTTATCTATTTCCATTAATCTCTTTGCTGCTTCCATTTGAATAAGTGCACCTGTCATCGAATGACCGATTTTATCATGAATCTCTTGTGATAACCGATTTCTCTCTTCTAACTTAAACGTGTACTCTGATTGCCTTATGTACTCTTTATTTTCATGTAAACTTTTCGTCAGTCGTTGCATATCTTTTCGAATCTTATCATTTTGTGATTCAAGCTTTAATACTCGAGCGATATAACAATCTGCCATAGTTAAAATGAGAAAAGAAAATGCAACAATTAATCCATACGTCATTTGAATACTTTCATTTGTAAAAGTAATAGGGAGCATCATAATGAAAAAGAGCAGCCATTTCCCCTCTATATAATTTGATGTTATTTCGTATAAGTTCAAAGGTAAAAACAAAATAAAAAACGGATGCACCTTCCATGTAAATAAAATTACTACACCAATTGACACACAAATTAAAACCCTTTTGTATGTATCTTTTTTTAATATAGAGATCATTACGTTTACTGAAAGGTATATAAGCAGTGTAAATATAATCCATGGTAAGTTTGCAACATTTGCGTAAATATAACTACACACAATATATATAAATACAATTAATTTACTTATAGTTAACCAAAATTCCATAACATTAATCTACTTTCCCTGTTAAGTAATAAATCGCAATTTGCGTGCGATGTTCTAGTCCAGTTTTCCCTAAAACTGATGTAATATAATTTGCAATTGTGCCTTCAGATATGAAAAGCTGCTTCGAAATTTCTTTATTAGAGAAACCTTTCGCAATTAATGCGATAATACTAAGCTCTCTTTCTGTAAAAAGACTCTTATCTATTTTAGATTCTTCCTCTTTACTTTCCATTAAATTAGACTTAATTTTATCAAGCACTACATCTTGCATAACAGTTTGGCCGTTATATACACCTTTTATTGCATCACGAATACGCTCCGGATCATTATTTTTTAATAAATAACCTTTCGCTCCGTTTTTTACTGCATCCAAAATATATTCATCATCATCAAACGTCGTTAAAATAAGCGGTTTCGTTTTCGTCTCTTCACAAATGAGCTTCGTCGCCTCTACCCCGTTCATATTTGGCATGCGGACATCTAAAAGCGCAATATCGACTTCATGCTTTTTACAATATGCTACAGCTTCCTCCCCATCATTTACAGTATCTAATACTTCGAACTCTTCGTATGTATTTAAAATAATTTTCATGCCTTCTCTAATAAAAGAATTATCATCTGCTATTAATATTTTAATTTTCATGTTTGTTAGTATGGACCTTCCCCTACTAACATTCACATCCTTTCTCATGTAACATTTCCTACTTGCTCATTATATACTTCTCTTTACCATTTTTTCACACCTTTTTCATATAGCCCTCCTGCTAAAAATATATTATTCTTTTTTTACAAAATGTGTAGGGTGACTTATCATTCTTTACGTCTATATAATAGAATGCGTCAAAAAGGAGGGAGAGACCGATTGAGGAAAAACAATTAATTGAAAAAGCACAGCAAGGAAGCGAGCATGCTTTTCGTATCCTTGTACAAACATATCGTCATTATATTTTTCAAGTTATCTTTTCTATTTTAAGACATGAAGAAGATGCTAAAGATGTTACACAAGAAGTATTCGTAAAAATTCACACCTCTCTCCCAAATTATCAATTTCGCGGATTAAAAACGTGGATGGCACGTATTGCCACCAATCACGCTATTGATTATAAGAGAAAGAAAGCTAGAGAAAACGAAGAACTCTCCTTATGTAAAGAAACAGAGGAAAATATAAAATCCTCTCATAACATTGAAGCTTTACTATTGACGAAAGAGCAAAAATTACTCATTTCTCAAAAACTAAGAGAACTTCCCGACAATTACCGTGACGTCGTTCTCGCGCATTACTTAGAGGAAAAAAGTTATCAAGAAATTGCTTTCCAAGAAAACATCGAAGTGAAAACAGTCGAAATGAAACTGTATCGGGCAAGAAAATGGATAAAAAAACATTGGAAGGAGGAAGAGTTTCTATGATGCATTATTCAAAAGAAGATTGGCGCAATTATACATTAGATTTTATAGAAAGCAATGAACGTGAATCTATGGACGAACACCTTTATGAATGTGATCATTGTTTAGCACTTTACATGGAAAGTATTGATGAACAACATGAAAACCTTCCAATGATAAATGATGATTCATTTACAAACGAAGTTATGACGCAAATTAATTTTGAAACGCTACAACCTAATGAAAATATAAAAACAAACTCACTAAAGCGCACGATTATTCACTACATAATTGCAACTGCGGCTACAATTATTTTTATGGTAAGTGGTTTATTCCAATATATTTTCACAGCGACATCAAATTTCGAGAAATCTTCCAAAGAAAATGAGACTTCTATCTCACAACAAATTGTAAACAAATCGGTAGACACATCAAAAAAGGATGGAGGTTCAAAGCATGAATAAAAATCCCTTTTTAGCACTTGTATTAGGGCTAATTCCTGGGCTTGGACATTTATATTTAAAGAAATTTGGACGTTTTATTTTATATAGCGGAGGGGCTTTATTTCTATTTATCTTTGCAGCATTTTGTACAATAGCATTAGGAGCGCGTGATATTGCTTTTCTTTCTCTATTTTTACTAGTCGTGTTATGGGCGATCAATTTATTAGATTTAGTTATCACTATTATTAATCAATCGAAAAAACAAGCTGCCGGAGAATTTACAGAGTCCTCTAAAGAGAGCGAACGATTTTATATCATTCTCCTATCAATCATCCCTGGACTTGGTCATTTCCAATTAGGGCTTATGCAACGAGGTCTTACATTTTTAGTCGCTTGCGCAGGCTTAGGCAGCATGATTATATTTGTGACATTATTAACATCTCAAGGAAGTTTCCTTATCTTCCTTATTACGTTACCTGTTTTATGGATTTATAATTTCTTCGATGTTGTTCAGCAACTACAGAAAAAAGAACGTGGCGAGCAATTAGTTGATCGTACTATTTTTGAAGACTTTGAAGAGCACCGAGAACAAGGAAAGAAAAGTAAAACATTCGCTTCCATTTTAGCAATGTTTCCTGGAGCAGG
Organism: Bacillus hominis; assembly: GCF_018332515.1. Taxonomy (GTDB): domain Bacteria; phylum Bacillota; class Bacilli; order Bacillales; family Bacillaceae_G; genus Bacillus_A; species Bacillus_A hominis. Next base: position 7,660 of record NZ_BOQD01000207.1, read on the forward strand.
ACATATGTATTTAGGCTTACAACGTCGTGGTCTTCAGCTTATGGCAGCCTTTTTACTATCTATTTATTTACTTGATTTATTAAGATTATCTGCCTTCTTATTTTTAGTACCAATCATTTGGTTTTATAGCTTTTTTGATGCTTTACAACAAACTGCAAAATACGGAAAAGAACGCGTACATGACGAACCTATCATCGATTATTTCATAAATCATCAAAGATGGATCGGTATCGGATTAATTGCATTAGGTGGTTATCAATTATTAGATCAAACACTCCTTCCTATTTTGGACGATTATTTTGCAACTATATTTAACATTCATCTTAGCGAACTATATTATCGCTATTTCCAAACATCTATCGTTGCACTCCTCTTAATTGGTGGCGGCTTTAAATTGTTACTTGGAAATAAAGAAAACAAAGGTGGTACAAACGAATGAGAACATGGCGCGTTGGAACATTCTCAATGGGGCTTTCCATTATTACATTAGGTTGTTTCTTACTATTTTCAGTCATTAAAGGCACTCAAGTATTGGATACATTAACAGCATGGTGGCCTGTTTTACTTATTATACTTGGCGCTGAAATTTTACTATACCTTCTATTTTCTAAGAAGGAACAACCATTTATTAAATATGATATTTTTAGTATTTTCTTTATCGGCGTTTTAGGAAGTGTTGGAATTGCTTTTTACTGTTTATTATCGACTGGATTACTAGAAGAAGTTCGTCATTCTATTAACACAACGAGGCAAACGAGTAATATTCCAGACGGACAATTTGATATACCTGAATCTATCAAAAAAATCGTAGTAGATGCAGGACATCAGCCTCTAACGATAGAGGGAAATAATACAAATCAAATTCATCTTTTGGGAACTTATGAAATGACCACGAAAGCAAATGAAAAACTCAATTTAAAACGAGATGATTTCCTTTCAGTTCAAACGGCTGGAGAAACGATGTATATCACTTTAAAATCATTACCTGTTCAGCATACGTTATTTAATTCAGCATCACAGGTGAAACCAACGCTTGTTCTTCCGCAAAATAAAAATGTGGAAATCCGTGCTTCAAATAACGAACTATCTCTTTATCCAGGTCAATTACAAAATAATTGGTTTGTACAGGAAAGCTCAAGAGTGTCTGTCCATCTTGCAAAAGAGAGTGATGTATCTTTAACAGCAGTAACAAATCAAAAAGAAACACATGGAAGCACACCTTGGGAACAAGTAGAAGATTTAACGAAAAAAGAAAATACTTCTTCAGAAGAACATCCAGAATTAAACAACCAAGAACATTGGTATAAAAATTCGATTAAAATTGGAAATGGCACGTACAAGTTAAATATTGAGAAAGCTTATAATTTAAATATGAGCGTTATTGAAAAATAAGAAAAACCTTCCGCAATTGCGGAAGGTTTTTTTCATATAATCGCTTTAATCCCTTCTAACACTAATCCAATCATAAAGCCACAAACAGCTCCGTTCACACGGATCCACTGCAAATCTTTACCGACATTATTTTCAATCATTTCGATTAATGTTTTATCGTCTAACTTATCAAGGTTTTCTTGCACAAGCTTTCCAATTTTCGAATGATTCTTTTCAACAAAAATAACAACTTGTTTTTGTAACCACTCTTCTATTTTTTGAACAGTACTTGCATCCTCTTTTACTTTATTCATTTGCGTTTTTAAAAATGGAACAAGGTACTTATCAGCAAACTCTTCATTTTGCACGAAGGTAACTGCCCTACTCTGTACTTGCCCTAGCATCTCTTTTATTTTGTCAGTAGCATCCCAATTTGCAATCCATCGTTCTTTCCAATTCTCTAACTCCTGTAATAAAGCTTCGTTTTCCTTCACATTAATAAGCTCTTGACGAATCTTCATTAATATAAGCTGTCTCGTACTATTATCAGCATTTTGCAAACTGTTAATATTACTAATAACAAATTTTTGCAAGATGCTGCCGATTTTATCTTCATCTACAATATTCATAAATGACTTCAAAGTAAACTGCAGGAATCCATCTACTTTTATGTTTTCCATCGCCTTCATACCTAAGCTTCCTAGCTGATAACGTGCTTCATCTTGAGCTGTCCAATCCTTCACTTTTACTAATATGTAATCCAATGTTTTTTCATCATATTCTTGCACAACTAATTGATCAACAAGCACTTGTAATATGTTACTTGTGTTAATTGTATGCAAATACGTTTTTAATTCTTTTTCAATAATAACAGCTAATTTTTCTGTATCTATTTGAAGAATCGCTTTCTCAGCAATTGTTACAATTCCTTTTTTCACAGCATCAGACTGTAACTCTTTCTCAGCAATTTGCAGTACCATTTGTGCTAGCTGCATGTCTTTTACTTTACTTGTAATACTTTCTTTCGTCAGCCATTCATTTTCTAACGTAGAAACGAGCCCCTTTGTTACCCGCTTACGATTTTTTGGTAATAATGCTGTATGTGGAATTGGAATTCCCAACGGATGACGGAATAAAGCTGTAACCGCAAACCAATCCGCAAGTCCACCGACTAACCCAGCTTCAAATCCCCCTTGAATAATCTCTCCAGCTATCGTTCCTTGAAAAGGGATTGAAGCCACAAAACCTACGCCCATAACCCCAAGCGAAATACCCGCTATATATTTAGTCTGTAATGACATCGTATACACATCCTCTTATTATGTAAAATAAAGCTGTTTGTTATATTTATTCAATATTAGTTATCCTTTATATATACTATAAAGAACTATTGTGAAAATAACAAAGAATTTTATGTACATGAAAAAAATGAGGCTGTAAATAGCCTCATTTTTATTTTAACGTTAATTCCACACCTGTTTTATAATACCCATTCATCACGTCTTCTGGAACCATACTACCTCCAGTTCCCCACACAATATGTGTACCTTTCTTTACCTTCTCAGTTAACTGTTGTTTTTGTAAATAATCATTTTCAGCTTTACATACATTAAGCGGCCCAATCATACCCGCTAACGCCGAAGGCTCTAAATAAATATTTTCAGTATCAGCCAGTTCTTTTAATAATCTATACAACTCTTCATCACTTACTGTGTAATTTCCACTCAAAAATGGTTCCATCGTTTTACCGACAAATCCAGATGGTCTTCCTACCGCAAGTCCATCCGCATCTGTTACATTATCAATACCGATATCTTGAACGGCAATTTTATCGTGAAGCCCCGTCATTAAACCGAGTAACATACACGGGGAATGTGTCGGTTCAGCAAAGAAACAATGCACATTGTCTTTATACAATAATTTTAAGCCGAATGCTACTCCGCCAGGTCCGCCCCCTACTCCGCACGGAAGATAAACGAATAAAGGATGTTCTTCATCTACTACAATCTCTAACTCTTCTAATTGTTTTTGTAATCGCGATGCCGCTACTGCGTATCCTAAAAATAAATCATGCGAGTTTTCATCATCTACAAAATAACAGCTAGGATCAGCATCTGCTTGCCTTCTTCCTTCTTCTACTGCTTTACTATAATCAGCCTCATATTCAATAACGTTTACACCTTTACTTCTTAATAAATCTTTTTTCCATTGTTTCGCATCCGCTGACATATGAACAGTCACATTAAAACCTAGTTTTGCACTCATAATCCCAATGCTAAGTCCTAAATTCCCTGTCGAACCTACCGCAATAGAATATTTTGCAAAAAACTCTCTAAACATATCACTATCTAAAATTGAGTAATCCTCTTGTTCTGTTAACATTCCATGCTGCAATGCTAATTGCTCAGCATGTTTCAACACTTCATAAATGCCGCCCCTAGCTTTAATTGATCCTGATATTGGAAGCTCACTATCACATTTTAATAGTAATTCTCCTAATATTGGTTGCCCGTAATTTTTCTCTAAAGATTGTTTCATAGCTGGTATTTTCACTAAAGGTGATTCAATAATGCCGTTCATTCCTTTCGTTTCAGGAAAAACTTTCGCAATATATGGTGCAAAACGCTTTAATCTCTCTTCCGCGTCTTTTACATTTTCTTCATTCAGCGGCGAACCTTTTATTGCCGTTTCATACTTTTCTATATTCGGGTTTACCCAAAATACTTCTTCCGTTGCAATAAGGTTATTTACTAATGGGAATCGTTCTTTTAATACCTCTATCTCCTTCATTCCTCTTCCTCCTCATATTCTTGTAGCTAGCCAT
>NZ_BOQD01000208.1 GCF_018332515.1 Bacillus hominis
AATGTTATCTAGTTTTGAGAGAATATAAAAAACTTGTTGACTTTCAAAAGTGAATGAGTTATAATAATCATTGTCTCAAATAAATATAGTTTGGTGATGATGGCAGAGAGGTCACACCCGTTCCCATACCGAACACGGAAGTTAAGCTCTCTAGCGCCGATGGTAGTTGGGACCTTGTCCCTGTGAGAGTAGGACGTCGCCAAGCAAACTAAAACACAAGTCTTTTGACTTGTGTTTTTTTGTATATTTGTTTCGTTAGAAACAAGAGTGAAAATATTGATTGCTAAATCATACCGGATGGAAAATCATTTGCATAATCATGATAAAGGTGAGGTATTTTCGCTATTTTTATTAAGCATTCATTAAACTATATGTATTTCGCTATAGAATCGTTATGGGTCATATCTTCAATATAAGAGGAAATCTCTCTTCATTTATAATTAATTTCTAAAAAACTTGGTGCATAATTAAAACTTTTATACTCTAAATGATTTAATGGTTTATGAATTGTATAGCTATTTCCCCTTAAATCTCTGTATACAGTATCCCTTAACTAATAAACATTAGAGATATTTCTGCCGGTAAATACTTTTTCTTCATGGCTTGGCATCTAAATCTTCTTCACTAATATGCTTTTGAAAATAACTCCGTTCATACTTTCAATAATATAGATTTGTATAATTGCTTCCTTTGAAGTTGCGGTTTGCTCAATCTATTAAACAAGCCCGTCTATATAATTGTATTTTATATAGATGGGCTTGTTTACTTTTTCATTCTTATAATAGTAGCATTTTGAGGGATGTTTTTTGTTATTAAGTATAGGGAAGTAGTACATAATAGTTGAAAATAATACAGGTGCTTTTCAACTATTATGAGAACAGCTATATTATGGCTAAATATGTAGTGAGATATAGGAATGGTGAACAAGGGGCTCATTTACAACTGGAGTGTATATATGGCACGAAAGATTCTTTGATTAGTAGTCGTAACCTCTTGAGGCATAAATTTTTGAATTCCTCAGTGCCAGTGCTACAATAATTGAAAACTAAATGTTAATGAGGTGTTCATATGAAAATTGAAGTTTGGTCTGATTTTGTATGCCCGTTTTGCTATATTGGGAAGCGTAGATTAGAAATGGCTTTGGAACAATTCCCGCATAGGGGCGATGTTGAAGTTGAGTTTAAAAGTTTTGAATTAGATCCGAATACTCCCGTTTACTCTGGAACGAGTATTAATGAAGTGCTTGCATCAAAGTATGGGATTAGTATTGAAGAAGCTAAGCGTAATAATGTACAACTAGGTAATCATGCAGCTAGTATGGGTTTAAGTTTTAATTTTGAAGAGATGAAGCCAACCAATACCTTTGATGCGCATCGTCTTGCGAAGTTCGCCAAGGATCAAGGGAAGGAAAAAGAGATTACAGAAAATCTTCTTTTTGCATATTTTACTGAATCACAAAACTTAAGTGATGTGGAAGTGCTCGCTGCCATTGCTGAAAAATCGGGATTAGATAAGCAAGAGGCTTTAAATGTTATCAATAATAAAAGTGCTTATGCGAATGATGTTCGAGTTGATGAAGCGATTGCTCAGCAATATCAAATTTCGGGAGTTCCTTATTTTATTGTTAATCAGAAATATGCTATTTCAGGTGCGCAACCACTTGAGACTTTTATTGGTGCACTGCAGCAAGTATGGGAAGAAGAGAATCCTGCACCTAAATTACAAGAGTTTTCATCAGATGAAGGAAGCGATATGTCTTGTACTGATGGCAGTTGTTCAGTTCCATCAAAAGAACAATAGGTTTTTTAATGGGATAGCAACCCATAAAGTGTTTTATGGGTTGCTTATATATTATTATAGAAGAGATATGTAAATAGATAATTTGATAACGTACAATGAGATTTATAAAAAATGA
>NZ_BOQD01000209.1 GCF_018332515.1 Bacillus hominis
GAGCTCCGTTTTTTATTTTTCTTTTGCTATTTTTTCTAATGTTTTTCCAAGATCGTGTGATCGTTTCGTTGCTTGTGTAATACAGGAAATTAACGCTTGTTGAAAATTATGCTCCTGTAATACTTCAATACCTGCTTCGGTAGTTCCGCCAGGAGAAGTAATTTCTTTTCGCAAAATAGAAGGATGTTTTTCGCTTGCTTTTAGCATTTCAGCAGCACCAATCATCGTCTGAAGAATAAGAGATTTTGCAACATCTTCTTTTAAACCAATTTTTTTTGCTGCCTCTTCCATTGCCTCTACCACGTAATAAATATAAGCTGGTCCACTTCCGGATAATGCAGTGACAGCATGCATATCTTCTTCCTCTACAACAGAGACGAGACCAATCGTTTCAAATAATGATGTTGCAGTCCGAATATGTTTCTCCGTTGCGTGTACTGAAGGTGAGATAGCGGTAGCAGATTTTAAAATGGCCGCAGATGTATTTGGCATTGCACGAATAATCGGAACGTCTTTTTGAAGTAGGTTTCTAATTGAATGAGTAGAAACACCTGCTAATAACGAAATAATAAGCAAGTCATTATTTATGTATTCTTTAAGAGGAATAACCGCTTCTGCAACATCCTTTGGTTTCATTGCTAGAAAAAGAATATTTGCATTAGCAAGTAGTTCTTTTTTGTTATGTGTACCTTTGATACCATATTTTGTATGTAGCTCTTGTAACCTTGTCTCGTTAGAACGATTACTTACGGTAATTTGTTCTCCTTTAACAACATTTGCGTGTAACAATCCACCAATAATCGCTTCGGCAATAGAACCTGCACCGAGAAAGGATATGTTTTGAATAGACATGATGTTCCTCCTTTAAACTTGGTTAGAAATACTTATAAATGTACATACATTCGTTTTTTTATAGAAAACACCTCTTTTTATCTGAAAATAATGACAAATTTATATAGAAGTTGTAAACTGAAGAGGTATTCATTTTTGAACCGGAAAGAGTCAGGGGGGCTAAGCATGACGGCGATTCACCGAATGGAGATTCCTGTGCCATTTGCAGTTGAGACTGTGAATGTGTTTTTAGTTGAGGGGGAGACATTAACATTAATTGATACAGGGACGAATACAGAAGAAGCAAAGAAGGCACTAGAAAGTCAATTAGGTGCATTAGGGTATAAGATAGAAGATATTGAAACGGTAGTGATTACGCATCACCATGCGGACCATTGCGGACTTTTAAATACATTTTCTGAAAAAGTAAAGATTATTGGACATCCTTGGAATGAACCGTGGATTACACAGAATGCTGAATTTTTAAAGAGGTATCATGAATTTTTTAAAGAGACAGCCTTGCAGTTCGGCGTTCCAGCAGCATTTTTGAATGGTGAGGCGCTATTGACGACGAAGACACTTAAATATTCTTGTAATAGATCGTTAACACATACTGTGAGAGAAGGAGATCGTATAGATTCGTTACCTGGATTTACAGTGATTGAAACCCCAGGTCATGCTTCCACTCATATTTCATTATATAGAGAATCTGATGGAATATTAATTGGTGGGGATGCTCTCATTAGTCATATTTCTTCAAATCCAATATTAGAACCACCATATGAAGGGCAAACAGAAAGAGCGCGTCCTTTATTGCAGTACAATCAAACGTTAAAACGTTTAAGTGAAATGAATATTTCACGTATTTTATCAGGGCATGGGGAAGATGTTCTGAATGTGAAACAACTTATTGAAACAAGATTACAAAAGCAAGAGACACGTGCTTTTAAAGTGCTGGAACTATTAAAGGAAAAGCCAATGACAGCATTTGAAGTATGTGTCAAACTATTTCCGGTTTTATATAAAGAGCAATTGCCACTTACTATCTCAGAAACTGTTGGACAATTAGACTTTTTAGCATATAATCAACAAGTGATGATTGATGAATCTTCACAACAATGGATTTATTATGCAAAGTAGGTGACAGCAATGACTGGACGTTTACAAGAAAAGGTAATCGTCATTACAGGTGCTTCTAGTGGAATTGGGGAGCAAGTTGCAATGCAGGTTGCGGAGCAAGGGGCGACGCCAGTATTAATGGCTCGAACAGAAGAGAAGCTACAAGCATTAGCAGACAAAATTAAAGCAACTTATAATACGCCTTGCTATTACTATGTATTAGATGTAAGTGAAGAAACGAAAGTACAATCTGTTTTTTCAAAGGTATTACAAGAAGTAGGACGTATTGATATATTGGTAAACAATGCGGGATTTGGTATTTTTAAAACGTTTGAAGATGCATCAATGGATGAAGTAAAGGATATGTTTCAAGTAAACGTATTTGGGTTAGTAGCTTGTACGAAAGCGGTATTACCTTATATGGTAAAAAAGAACGAAGGGCAAATTATTAACATTGCTTCATTAGCTGGAAAAATTGCAACTCCGAAGTCCAGTGCTTATGCTGCAACGAAACATGCTGTATTAGGATTTACAAATAGTTTACGCATGGAGTTATCTAATACAAATGTTTTTGTAACAGCAATTAATCCAGGACCGATAGATACGAACTTTTTTGAAATAGCTGATCAATCAGGTACATATGTAAAAAATATGGGACGTTACATGTTAAAACCAACATATGTAGCAGAACAAATCGTAAAATCGATGCAAACGAAAAAACGTGAAGTAAACTTGCCGAAGTGGATGGGAATTGGGCCAAAGCTCTACGCATTATTCCCAGGTTTATTTGAACGTGTTGCAGGCAAATCATTAAGTAAAAAATAGGAGATTTCCATATGGAAATC
>NZ_BOQD01000210.1 GCF_018332515.1 Bacillus hominis
GTTGATGGGCATGGGGTACAGTCAGGAAAATGCGGATTTACAACGCTAAGCCCATTTCCCCGACTATTCCCCCAGTTTTAACAACGTTAAGAAAGTTTCAAGGGTCTTAAAGAATCTAACGAGACCATTTTCTCCGAATTAAAATGGTATTCTCCAAGTAAATTAATATGTTCCCAACCTAGAGGTGACATATGGTGCAATAATTCTTCATTAAAACTACCTGACCGTTTTTGATATTCAACTGCCTTTGTTAGATGTAAAGTATTCCAGATACTGATGGCATTGATAATGATGTTTAAAGCACTGGCTCTTTGCAATTGATGTTGTATAGTCCGTTCCCTAAGCTCACCTTGTTTTCCGAAGAAAATAGCTCTTGCTAATCCGTTCATGGCTTCTCCTTTATTTAATCCCCTTTGTATTTTTCTTCTTAATGATTCATCCGATATATAATTCAAAATAAAAATTGTTTTTTCTATTCGACCCATCTCACGTAAGGCTATAGCCAAGCTGTTTTGTCTTGAATAAGATCCTAGTTTCCCCATAATAAGGGATGCTGAAACTGTTCCTTCTCTTATTGAGTGAGCTAATCGCAAAACATCCTCATAATTTTCTTTAATGACCTTTGTATTTATTTGTCCACGTAAAATGGCTTCTAATTTTGGATACTCACTTGCTTTATCTATTGTAAATAATTTTGAGTCTGCTAAATCTCTTATTCTTGGGGCAAATTTAAATCCTAATAAATGAGTCAGTCCGAATATTTGATCTGTGTAACCAGCTGTGTCTGTATAATGCTCTTCTATGTTTAAATCCGTTTCATGGTGCAACAAACCATCTAAAACATGAATCGCATCCCTTGAATTAGTATGAATAATCTTTGTGTAGTAAGAAGAGAATTGATCACTAGTAAAACGGTAGATGGTGGCTCCTTTTCCAGTTCCATAATGTGGGTTTGCATCTGCATGTAGTGATGAAACACCTAACTGCATTCTCATACCGTCTGATGAGGATGTTGTACCGTCTCCCCAATAGGAAGACAATTGTAATTTGTGATGAAAATTTACTAATACGGCTTGGGCTTTATTCATTGCATCTTCATACATGCGCCATTGAGATACATTGGCTAATTGCTTATATGTAAGTCCGGGTGTTGCTTCAGCCATCTTGCTTACACCTATATTCATTCCCATTCCTAAAAGGGCAGCCATAATAATAATCGTTTCTTCTTTATCCGGTTTTCGATTATTGGAAGCATGAGTAAATTGCTCATGAAATCCTGTTATATAAGCAATATCCATCAGTAAATCGGTTAATTTTATTCTTGGTAGCATCTGATAAAGGCTTGCACTAAACTTTTTTGCTTCTTCTGGTACATCTTTTTCTAAGCGTGCAAGTGACAGCTTTCCTTTATCAAGAGAAACTCCATCTAACTTGTTGGAATTGGCAGTTAACCACTTTAACCTTTCATTAAGGCTGCTGGTTCTCTCCGTTATATAATCTTCGAATGATAAACTAACTGATAATCTCGTATTCTCTTTCGTTTGATTCCATGTAAATTCGGAAAACAAATATTCCTCAAAATCTCTATATTGTCTGCTGCCAACAATGGAAACATCTCCTGCCCGAACATGCTCCCGAAGTTCTGTTAAAACAGCCATTTCATAGTAATGACGATTGATTGTTGTACCATCATTCTCGTATAAATGCTTTTTCCAACGTTTTGAAATAAAATCCACAGGTGAGTCATCAGGTACTTTTCGTTTTCCGGATTCGTTCATTCCTCGGATAATCTCTACAGCTTGTAAAAGTGGCTCATTTGCCTTTGTAGAATGAAATTCCAACACCCTTAATAGCGTTGGCGTATATTTTCTTAGTGAATAAAATCGTTTTTGCAGTAAGTCTAAATAATCATAGTCAGCAGGACGTGCAAGCTCCTGGGCTTCTTCGACCGAAGAGACAAAAGAATTCCATTCAATAACGGATTCTAAAACCTCAAAAACGTCTAATTTTTCCTGTTTTGCTTTGATCAAAGCTTGTCCGATGTTCGTAAAGTGTATAACTTTCTCATTCAGCTTTTTACCGTTCAGTTTCTGAATTTCCTCTTGAGCCTTACGACCTTTTGATAAGAGACTAAGTATTTGTCTGTCATGAATTTCAAAAGCTTTATCCGTCAAATCTTGATTAAGATGTAATAAATAGACGGTTAGTATTGAATATCGTTTATTTTCCTGAAAATCACGGAATGCATAAGGTTCATATCTTGAACCCAAGCGAGACAGCTGTAACAGGCGATTGCGGTGCAAATGATTAATTTGCACCGTTTCTAATTCCATTCCTCGTATGTATTCGAGTCGTTCTATTACTTTTAAAAAGGTTTCGGGTGAAGGATGTCCCGGTGGTTCTTTTAACCAACCCAATATCGTTTTATTGGATTCTGACGAATGCTGCAAGGTAATAATATCTTCAAGTTTTTCTTTTTGTTCATTTGTTAGGGATTGACTAACCGTGTTAAATAGCTTCTTTTCAGCCATTGCCCTTGCTTCCCACACTATTCTTTCAAGTGTAGTGATAGCAGGCAGTATGATTTTGTTTTTTCTTAGAAAATCTATGCATTCATGTAGTAGATGAATGGCATCACCATTTTCCAAAGCCAATTGATGTAGGTGCTTAAATGTCATTCTATATTCTTTCAG
>NZ_BOQD01000211.1 GCF_018332515.1 Bacillus hominis
AGTACGTATTCCAGTCTTTAAAAAATTTCTCCTTGTAATTTTCTTCATATACAGGTTACTCGAATCCCCCTTCAGTTTTTTTAAAATATATTTTACACACTAAAAAAGTAGAATAGATTACGAAAAAAAATGAACGAAAAGAAACCTCTTTACGTTAAAATATCAGAAAAATTGAAAAATATAAAGATTTCTATTAAATAAAGTGATAAAATGAATGTGTATTCATTTTTTTGGAGGGGATGTATGTGAAAGAGAAGGTAGTTATTATAACAGGTGGATCAAGTGGAATGGGAAAAGGGATGGCGACTCGTTTTGCAAAAGAAGGGGCACGAGTTGTTATTACAGGACGTACAAAGGAAAAACTAGAGGAAACAAAGTTGGAAATTGAACAATTTCCAGGGCAAGTATTACCTGTACAAATGGATGTACGAAATACGGATGATATTCAGAAAATGATTGAACAGATTGATGAGAAGTTTGGTCGAATTGATGTTTTAATAAATAATGCAGCTGGAAACTTTATTTGTCCGGCAGAAGATTTATCCGTGAATGGCTGGAATTCAGTCATTAATATTGTGTTAAACGGTACATTTTACTGTAGCCATGCTGTCGGAAAATATTGGATTGAAAAAGGTATAAAAGGGAATATCATTAACATGGTAGCAACATATGCATGGGATGCAGGCCCAGGGGTTATCCATTCGGCAGCAGCTAAAGCTGGTGTATTAGCGATGACAAAAACTCTTGCTGTTGAGTGGGGACGTAAATATGGGATACGAGTTAACGCTATCGCACCAGGACCAATTGAACGTACAGGTGGTGCCGATAAATTATGGATTTCAGAAGAAATGGCTAAGCGTACACTACAAAGTGTTCCACTTGGAAGACTAGGTACGCCAGAAGAAATCGCGGGTCTAGCTTATTATTTATGTTCAGATGAAGCTGCGTACATAAATGGAACTTGCATGACAATGGATGGAGGACAACACTTGCATCAATATCCATTTTAAAAGGGATGACCAAATGAATATTTGATTCATTTTTCACGGTAAAATGTGACGGAATTGTGACATGTGAAAGAAAAGTATTTACAAGAGGTCATATATACGGTATATTTAAGACCTCTTTTTTCTTCATAGTAGAATTGCTAATTCCCCTTAGCATTTTACCCCTCTAATCCCTTCAGGAAAACTGAAGGGATTTTTTATTATTTTTCCGTAAATATCGTGTTATAATTTTTGAAAAGTAAAGGGAGGGAAGCACGTTGATAGACGCATTAGATGTAATGAGTAACTTGGATAAAGTCCTTCCTTATTATCAAGCTATTTTTAGTGCTGATGAGCATACAGTAATTGGATATGAAGTTGTAGGACGTATTCAAACAGAAGAGGGTATACAAAGTTTAGCATCTTTCTTCCATGATGATTCTATTCCGAGTGAGTTCCAACTTGAAGCGGATAACATCATTGTAGAAAAAGCGTTAAATAGGTATTTAGAAACGGATCAAAAATTATTATTATTTATACATCGGAATGCTAATGTATTAATGAATGATGAAGATGAAAGTTTACTTCAACTTTTGCTGATGTATGAAGAACAAGGTTTGAACTTACAACGTATTGTTCTGGAAATAACAGAACATGAATGTAAAGAAGATATAGAACAATTTAATCATTTACTCATGTATTATCGTACATATGGTATTCAAATTTCGATTAATAAAGTTGGAACGGGTACAAGTAATTTAGAGCGTATTAGCGTGTTAGCACCGGATATTTTAAAAGTAGATTTAACAAATTTAAGGCAAACTGCACTTTTACAATCTTATCAAGATATTTTATATTCCTTATCTTTACTTGCTAGAAGAATTGGTGCGACATTGTTATATGAAGAAATTGATGCTTTTTATCAACTACAATATGCTTGGAAAAACGGTGGTAGATATTATCAAGGTAATTATTTGAAAGAATGTTTACCTGATTTTATTGAAACGAATGTTTTAAAAGAGCGACTTGGTAATGAATGTCATCAATTTATTCTGCATGAGAAGAAGAAGTTGCAAAAAATTTATAATTTAACAGAGATGTTACGTGATCGAATTGGTGATGTTCTGTCAAAACAAAAAAAGAATGAAGATATAAATGATTGGTTATTACAATTTAGCCAAAGCATATCACAATATAGTTTTCGGATATTTATTTGTAATGAAGATGGTTTTCAACAATCTGGTAATATTATGAAAAAAGATAGTGAATGGATCGTTATGCCAGAGTATTATATGAAGAACTGGAGCTGGCGCCCGTATTTTCTAGAGAATATAATGAAAATGCGTTTTGAGAATAAGGCAAGACTTTCAGATTTATACGCTGATATCGAAACTGGTGAAATGGTACGAACATTTTCTTTCCCGATTGATGATGAAAACTTTTTATTTATAGATTTATCTTATGAGTATTTATATGAAGAAGATGTTTTATTTTAATGCGCGAAGAGATTCGCGCATTTTTTTTGTTTGTTTTTATCATAAATTGGTAATAGTGAAAATGATGATGAAAATGCTGTCTATCGTTGTAAAGATTTTACGAACGAAATCATCCCTTTCTTTGCATAATCATTGTTACAATGAATACTACAAAGACAAGCTCTTTAAAGGGAAGGTGAAAAAATGAAGAAATATGGAATATGGTTTGTTCTATTTGTATGTGTTGCCTTTCTAGTTGGTTATAGTGTCACAACTGTTTTAGGAAAAGAGGAAGTGAAAGTTGATCGGAAAGAAGTATTTACAACGATACAAAAAGGGTATGAGACGCAATTTTCAATTCGAGGGAAGCAAATATCTATGAATAAGATGATAGAGACGTTATCACCATATTTTACAAATAATTTCCTTCAAGTTTTTACAGATGAAAACAGCAGAAATGAAAAACAAAGTGGTGAATATTTACTTCCAGCAAAAGAAGCCCCTTTTTCCTTTAATTCAGAAACAAAAATGTCTTATGATGAAGAACATAAAAATTTATACGTATATGAGCGGGCGAAAAGTGGACAATATCAAATTGTGACATTGCAAAAGGATAACGGGAAATGGAAATTAGCAGGGTATCATGAAAGTCAGGAACTTTTAACTGAAATAAAAAGGCTGCAACAATTATAAAAATAGGAATAGGTGTTTCCCTATTCCTATTCTATATTTAATAATTGTTGTAAT
>NZ_BOQD01000212.1 GCF_018332515.1 Bacillus hominis
TTTCCATGAGTACCTATTACAATATTCTTCCCTTTATATTTTTTAAATATATTTTGCATACATAATACAGCACGCCTTTGCGCTGCATTACTTGATTCCCCGCCTTCGTATGCAAAAGTCCAGTCTTCCCACACCTTCTGAATAGCATCATTAAAATCCTGTACTGGTTCTTTACTTAATAACCTTTCCCGTAAATCTTCTTCCAATTGTATTGATAGTTTATTTGCATTCGCAATTCCTTCAACGGTCTGAATCGCTCTTTCGTATGGGCTAGAAATAACAACATCAATCTTCTCATCTTTTAACAAGCTTGTTATGTTTTGTGCATCTAACCAACCCTTCTCAGATAAAGGACGTTCCCTTTCTTCCTTTGTATATGTAGAGTGAGCGTGCCGCACGAAATATATTGTAGTCATTTATTCAACTTCCTTTCTTAGTTTCAATCAATATTCAATGGAGTAAATAGAAAATCCTGTATCCTTAAAAGAAAAAGACGCTTTCTAATAAGCGCCCTTTGTTTACATAATAAAATTATTTCATTATAACTTTCTTCTGAATTACTCATTTTATCCCTCTTTCCCGCTCCGAACATTTCTGATTTCACACTGTATCGTATGGGAATTTTTCATGAATGTGCCTATTATCAACATAACAAAAAAACATGCTTCATAAAGAGAGCATGTTTTGTGATATTCTTCACATTGTTTAGTTAAAAAATAAACTTTTTACTTACCATGATGTAACATTAAATCACTGAGTTCTTCTTCAATGTGATTTAATTTCGCAACGCCTTCTTTCCATTTATGAATATAACGTGAAACCCCAACGAAAAATAAAACAATAATTGTGGAAAGAATAATACCATACACGATAGCTACAGTACTCATAGTTACACTTCCTTGTAATTAGTTATGTTGTTATTAGTTATATTTTTATTATAAACCTTTTTTTTATAAAAAGCTTTGATTTCAACTTTTTGTAACAAAATTGATTTTTCTAATATTCCGTTCGTGGAAATGGAATATTTTTCACAAAATATACAAAACTTCACCATATGTACTATTACCATGTGAGTTATATTATTAAATAGAATAAAGGGGATGATATACTATGACGACTTGGTTTATTGTAATGTTAGTTGTATTTGGGGCATTTAAAATTATCGTTTCTAGCCTTCCTAACTCTGTTATTGAATCCATTATTAGCAGGTACGAAACACATCCACAACTTGAAGAAGACAATGTTACTGTGACAATCAATGGAAATACCTTAGAAGGCGAAAAGAAATCTCAAATTATTCATGATTTTAATGAAGGTTTATATTTAGATCGTTATTATGCACCACCGCTAAATGAAGGCACTCCTTTAATTATCAATGCAAAACGTGGAAAAAAAGATTTTACCTTTTATATTTATAGTCATGAAGAACATGTCGACGTTGTAAAGCAATATAAAAAGAAGGTAGTTGCTTATAGTTTACGCTCTAAAAACCTTCAAAATAATGATATGTTCGTATCAGCTGATTTAGCTTAATACTCATATATTAGAAAAAGGAATCCATATGTCTACGGATTCCTTTTTCCTATACATGTTAAGTCAATTCTACACATTCCATTGCAAGTGAATATACATTTTTATATCCTGCTATGCTAAGCTTTTTCTGTAATTGATCCGTATCCTCTTTCAAAGCGTGTACTAACACCGTATGTTCTGGTAATAATGTATTTAACATTTCTTTAACATCACTTATATTTTGGTGAACCTTATACGGAACTCGTTCCACTCTACATCCTTTACTTACACGTTCTTTCATCACCTTTTCTGCAAAACTCCCTTTCGCAATATGTCCAGTAAAGATAATGGAATTTCGTTCTTCATGCCGAAGTTGTTCATAATACAACTGTGCTCGTTTCGTTTGCATATTCGCATCACTCATTACAACTATTCCGTAACTATTTTGCATACATATATCATTATCCATAACTATTATGTTTCTTTTTAAACTCTCCAGAACCCGCTCAAGTTTTTCATTATTTTTCAGCCAATCTTTATATATGAACATCTCTTCAAAACCGACCAAAATTTCTTTATCTACTATAAGCGGAAATTCTTTATATCGTTCATATAAATAAAATACTATATCTTGCGCCCTACCAAGCGCGGGCAGTGGTAGTAATGCTATTCCTTTATTTTGCGCAACTCGTTCAATTTCTGCACATAGTTCGTCTAATCTTTCAATTTGCGAAACATCATCAGTGTGGTAAGCGGCATCTACAATTGCGATTTTTATATCGCTTCGTAACTTCTCAGGTAAATTAGCTCGTAGTATATTAGACTCTGCTGAATAATCGCCAGAATAAAATACATATGTATTACACATATCCACTAAAAACCAAACAGCTCCTAATACATGCCCGCTATACCCCCATTGAAACCGCAATGCAGGAGTAATTTGTATCCATTCATTCGGATTACTAATCTCATCAATACATACATAATTTAAATCTTTTATATTTTGGTCGTTATAAGGTACTTTCCACCCTTGCGTCAAATTGTAGTTTCTCCATTTTTCAAAATAAGCTGGTAGTCGCTCCTTCGTATAACGAGTTGTCCAAATTTTTTTCTTATATCCATACTTCGTCAATAAAGGTAAACCCATCGTATGATCTTCATGAATATGTGATAAAAATACCGCATCTAAAAATGGAACAACTTCTCTCTCTATTTTTGGATAACTATCCTCATACGATCGATTAATACCACAATCAAATACTATTTTCGTTTCTTTATTTTTTACCAAATAGCAGGAACGACCGTATTCTCCTGCTCCTCCCCATACTTCTACCCTCATCATGCTACCCCTTTTCGTTTTTGCTCCATATGTTGCAGAAGTAATAAGCACATTGTTGTAAGCCCAACAGAAACAACGGCCATCGCCATTCCTATAGATACTTCCCCTTGTTCAAATTGAGCAAAAATAAACGTTGCTGACGTTTCTACTGACGGAGGTAGTACGAGAAGCGATGCTACTAACTCTCTTATCGAAATCGTAAATGTCATCGCCCATCCAGCAAGAATGCCTGGGATAATAAGAGGCAATATTATTTTTCTAAAAATATAAATATAATTTCCAGAAAAAATACTCCCTGCCTGTATAAGAGAATCATCAATTTGTCCGAGCGATGCTTTTACATACTGCACCGTATAAGGTAAAAAAAGAACAAAATACGTTACGATAACCATGACAGGTGTATTGTAAATTGACATAGGCATATATGGTGAATTCCAAAATAAAATAAGCCCTACAACCATCACTATTCCTGGTACCATATTCGGTAACATACCGCACATATCAAGCCATTTTTCAGAGGGATTTTTCCCCTTTCGAATCATAAGTGCTAAAAAGACTCCAATAATTACAGCAATAACTGCTGTTACGAGTGAAAAAAGAAAACTGTTCCATAAAGCTTCTAACCCTGGGGATCCCATTGTAAACAATGCCTCATAATGGCTTGTTGTAAAGTTATTTAAATGTAAGCCACCGCCTCTTAATTTTGACAAAGAAGCAATAAGTATAGAAAAGTATGGGATTCCAATTGATACTATTAATAAACCAATTACATAAATCCATGCTACACAACGTGTAACTATAGACAAAGTATATCTTTTAGATTTCACGCCTTTTCCACTAACCATTGCATATGAATACTTTCGATTCAATACATTTTGCATATACCAAATGAGCATACAAGCACTAAGTAATAAAGAAGATAATGCTGTTGCACTACTAAAATCAATCGGCCAACTCGAAATAAATTTATGAATCTCTGATGTTAACACATGAAATCCTATTCTACGTCCAAATGTAGCCGGTGTTCCAAATTCAGCAATCGTCTTTACGAAAATGAGTAAAGCACCCATTACATAACTTGATAATAATAACGGTAATATTATCTTTCTTAAACGATAGAAAAATCCACCACCATGAACTGCTGCAGCTTCTTCTTTACTACTCCCAATCTGAAGTAACGTGTTTTTCAACATGAAATAAAGGAATGGGAATAAATGCAGACTCATAATTAAAACCATACCTCCTAAACTAAAAAACGATGATGAAATCGTCTTTAGCATCGGAAAAAATTGTTCAAAATAGCCGTTTGGTTGCATGAACAAAATCCAGCCCATCGATCCAATATACGGCGGCGTCATAAATGGAATCATAAAAACAATGTCCAATTTACTATGCTTTCCAACATCTGTCTTGCTCATAATGAAGGCTAATGGAAATGCAAATATTGTAGCTCCTATTACAACAAGTACACCTAGCAACATCGAATTCAGAAAAATCCCGGCTAATCCACCACTCTGCATGACTTCAAAAGGCTTTGAAAAATTCCAACTGCTATTTTCATATACACTAGAAAATAAAATAAGAAAAAGCGGAATGACGATTAACATCACCACAAGCAACAATGCAACTGTCATTCCAACTTGTCTTACTGATACGAATCGATTTACCATGTAATCACCATCTTATTGAAATACTTTCTTAAATTGTTTTCCTATTTCGTCTTGTTCTTTCTCAACTGTTTTCCAATCAATATTTAATACTGGAATCTCTTCCACATTTGGTCTATTTTCAGCTTTTATATCTGTTCTACCAGGCAATAAATACGCTTTAGAAACTTGTTTTTGTACATCATCTGATAATAAATAATCAATAAACTCTTTTGCACCTTCGACATTTTTACTATCCTTCATAATCCCCGCTGCACGTGGACTAATGACTGTTCCGCTTTTTGGATATACGATATCAACAGGTTCACCCTTTGCTTTTGCACTGTACGCCATATAATCAACACCAGCAATTACCATATCTTTCGCACCTGTTACAACTGGATCTAACGCTTCTTGGTTTGCCCCTGCTACTGTAACTTCATTTTTCTTAAGCCGTTCAAATAACTTCCATCCATCTTGTCCATTCTTTTTCACGTATCCTGTTACAAAGTCTAAAGCCGAACCTGAAAGTGCTGGATCTGGAAGATTCACTTTCCCTTTCCATTCTCCTTTCGTTATATCGCTCCAATCTTCAGGCGCTGTCTTCACATTTTTTGTGTTGTACACAATTCCTAATGCTGAAGCACTATACCCGAAATAATGTCCTTTATCATCCGACCATTCTGGACGAAGCTTATCAGCTTGTTTCGCTTCTTTATAAGCTAACGTTTGACCATCTTTCTTTAATCCTTCCATCGCTGGTAAAGAAGCGAGTACGACAACGTCAACGACTGGATTTTTCTTTTCAGCTTCCATTCTCGCTAAAATCTTACCAGTTGTTCCTTGAAACATTTCCACTTTTATACCGCTTTTCTTTTCAAAGTCCTTTTGAATTTTTTCTGCTAATCCTTTTGGCCCTGCACTATATACAACAATTTTCTTTTCATTAGAATTTTTACTTTTTGCATCTGCATTACCTGTCTTTGAACTACAACCTGTTACTACAGCAGAAAATAGTAAAGTGCATACAAATAAAGACTTAAGCGAACTGAATTTCTTCATACGATTCTCCCCCTATATGATGAATACATTTTTTTGGTACATATAACGATACCGGTTTACCGACGCTTATCTTACTATTGTGATAAGCTGTCCATACACCGAGCGCCCCCATGTTTACTTTCACTTCATAACGTTCTCCTACATATGTAACGTGCTGAATTTCACCTGTATACATGTCGCACACGTCATTTTTTGTCCAGCTCACGTGCTCTGGACGAATCATTTTTTTATTCTCTACAAGCCAATTTGCTTTACCAACAAACTTTGCAACAAATTCATGAGACGGTTTCACATAAATATCTTCCGGTGTTCCTTTTTGTAATACTTCTCCTTGTTTCATAACAATAATTTGATCTGACATTGACATAGCTTCTGTTTGATCGTGCGTTACGTACAATGTCGTTAAACCGATGGAATGAACGATATCCATAAGTTCTATTCGCATTTCTTCTCGTAAAATTGCATCGAGTGCACTTAGCGGTTCATCAAACAAAATAAAATGAGGTTTTGTAACAATTGCTCTAGCAAATGCGACACGTTGCTGCTGTCCACCAGAGAGTTCGTGTGGATATCTTTTCTCCATACCTTGCAGGCGAACTCGTTTTATCGCATCTTCTACCTTTTCGCGTAAATGATTCGTTTGCTTTGTAGCCCTTAAACCAAATGCAACATTTTCAAAAACAGTCATATGCGGCCATAAAGCAAAATCTTGAAATACCATACCGATATTCCGTTCATGAGGAGATGTTTTTATCTTTTTAACAGAAGAATACATGCACTTATCTCCAAAATATATTTCTCCTTTATCTGGTTCTTCAAGTCCTGCAATCATTCTAAGCAAAGTCGTTTTCCCGCATCCCGAAGGTCCTAAAAGTGTGGTAAACTCTCCTTTTTTCATTACAATTTGTAACGGTTTTAACGCCTGCATTTCTCCAAATGTCTTTTCTAATCCATGAATTTTAATATCCATCGTTTCACCTCTCTCCCCTCATTCTTAACCTGCTTTCATTCTATATGGAAGATTTATACTGAATGTTAATGTACTGTAAAGATTAAATTAAAAAATCTCTAATAAACTATTTATTTCTATAGATTTTTTCTATAGTTAGAAGAAAAAGGGGCCCACTTATCATGAATCTCTTAAAATTAGAAGTTGTAGTGCTTATTAAGAAATACAAAAAACTTACGATTGTCGCAGAAAAACTTGGCGTTAAACAACCTACTATTACATTTCATATAAAAAGCTTAGAAGAAGAACTCGGTGTATCTTTATTTGAATTACGTTCTGGAAGATATTTCTTAACAGAGGCTGGTGAGGCATTGCATCATTATGCTTGTAAAATTGATGCGCTTATGAAAGAAGCTAGGCGGGTCACACAAGAGTTTAAAGATTTTCATAAAGGTGCTATAACAATTGGTGCTAGTTATGTACCAGCAACTTATCTTTTACCAGAAGTTGTTCACCAATTTCAATGCGAATTTCCAAATATAAAAATAACACTCATGGTAAAAACTGCGCCTGAAATTCGAACGATGCTACAAAATCATGAAATTGATCTCGGGGTAATTTCTGCGGCGCCGTTTGATGAACCCCCTTTAAAACAAACGAATATAATGCCTGATACACTTGTTCTTGCCTTTGCCAAAGAACATCATTTTTCAAAAAAAGAAAATGTATCATTACAAGACATCGAGAAGGAGCGTATATTATTGCATCGTAACCCATCTACAACGAGAGATTTACTTACACAATGGACGTTAGTACATAATATTACATTCCAATCTGAAATTGAATTAGATTCATTAGAAACGATGAAACAAATTTTAAAATATGGTAATGGTGTCGCCTTTATTTCTAAACTTGCTATTGAACAAGAAGTACAGCGAAATGAGCTATGCTATATACCGATCCCTGATTTTGAATTTCAGCGTAATATTTACACCATTCATCATGAGGACAGGTGGAATTCTAAAATAATTTCTTTTTTATTACATAGCATTACTTCTTTTGCAGAAAAAAATTAAAAGGCTGTCGTTATACACGACAGCCTTTTAAACTATAACTCTATTTATTTTTCTTTTCCTCAATTTTTACTTGTGCCTCTTCAGCCTTATTTAATGCTTCTGAAACTTTTTTCTCTTTTTCTTTCACTTCATCTATACTATCGACAGCTTTAATAAGTTTATCGATTCCTTCTTCATTTACTTTTTTTCGTTTCGCTATTCTTTCATTTACTTTCTCTTCAACATCTTTTGCTTTTTGAAGCATATTTTCTGTATTTGATGTCACAGCTTTTTCAAGTGCATCGTCTTTTTTCTTTTGCAACACTTCATTTGCAATGTCTTTCGTTTCTAAATACTTACCGTCTTTTAATGCTGTCGCACCGTGATCTAGTAACTGAGCGACTTCTTTATATGATTTCGCTTCATTTCCTGATTTTTCTTTTTCCGCTTTTTCAAACCACATTGTTGCATCACTATATTTTTCATTTTTCAATGATTGCATACCTGTTTCAATATACGTGTCATAATTACTACATCCAGTCATTACGACTAACAGAAAAAGCATAACAAAACTTAATTTTTTCATGATGTTTTCTCCTTTTCTTTGCCTGCTCACTTTACTGTAACATACATGAAAAGGAGTTTCAAAAACTAAAATACTAATTTGGTCATTTTTATATTGTTAAAATTTTCTTTTAAGCCGATACATCCACTTGTTTTTTCGCCATATGCTGCTTTACTCCAACTAATACAACTAACAATAATCCTCCACCTAATGTCATCATAACAATGCTAGTTGGCAACATATCTAATAATAATCCATATACAATCATACCGAGCGGCGCGATTGCAGTAGCAATTGTTTCAAGTAGGCCAAACACACGCCCTAAATAGCTCGGATCTGTCGTCTTTTGCATATGTACTTGCATCGGAATATTTACTATCATCATTGAAATACCCGTTAAAAGCATAAACACGCTATAGTAAATGAAGCTTGCTACTTTCGGAATGCTAACTAACAATGGGAAAACTGTACATAAACTCAAACCGGCAAATAAAAACAGCCCGATATAAATAGAACGAAACAGATTATTCACTTCTTTACGTACTGATAAAACGATCGCACCAATTAGCATTCCGACTGCTAACATTCCCTCTACAGTACCGAGTTGCTTTGAAGATAAATGCAATGTTTGGACGATAATGTATGGAAGTGCAACGGTTAACCCACACGCAAAAAAGTTTACCCACAGTGCTATTTTCATTAAACCATATATTTCATGCTGTCGTTTTATATATAAAAAACCTTCTTTTATACTCGTCAAGAAATGCTCTTTACTCTCAGCCACTTCTTTTTTATATAAATCAAATACGATAAATAATTGCACAATAACTGCTAAAAAGAATGTAATGCTATTTAGCAGGAAAAACGATTTAATTGAAAAGAAACCAAATACAACTCCACCAATAATCGGCGCTAAAATATTCGATAAAGATGCTGCCGTTTGGTTCAAAGCACTCGCTTTTTGAATACGCCCCTCATCTACTAAATTAGGAATAGACGAAGTTAATGCTACAGAATAAAAACTTGCACAAATTGATAATAATGCTGCTGAAACATAAATAAACAGAAGTGACGGCCCAAAAGTAGTCGCAAGAATAAACATAATAAGCATCGTTAAACTACTTAATAAATCTGTGCCAATGACAAGCCATCTTCGATTGACGCGGTCAGCTACAGCACCTGCAATTGGTCCACAGATCATCCTTGGAAGTGATCCGCAAATAAGCGTAGTTGCAAACCCCATTCCTGATCCCGTTGTCTTTAATACATATAATCCCATTGCAAACGTATAAATACCCGCACCTAATAAAGACGTCATTTTTCCGATCATCATCAAAATGATATTTCTCGTTGCAACTTTCATTTTTGAATCATTTTGACTTATACTTACATCTCCCATTTTGACACTCTCCCCTTAAAAGTTAAATTGTGTTAAACTTATTATATAATCAACTTTCCAATTTTTACAACAAAAAGTTTAATTGTATTTAACTTTTTTAATTATAAAGGAGCAATAATATGGCAACTCTCGGCGGAAAAATTAAAGCATTACGAAAAGAAAAAAAACTTACACAAACAGAACTAGCTGGCTCAGAACTGACAAAAAGTATGTTAAGTCAAATTGAGAATGGAAAAGCTACACCCTCCATGAAAACATTACAATATATCGCTGATAAACTTGAATGCGAAACGAGTTTTTTATTAGAAGAAGATGATGGAGAAATAGTAGAACTCATTACACAAATGGAGCAACTCATAAAGGAAAATAAATGTGATGAAGTATATGACTCTTTACTACCTATCGTTCAAAAAGAGATGCCTCTTACTTTAAATACCGCTCGTTTATATAAACAATTTGTAACTGCTGCTGCTATCATGAAAGATTACAATATTGAGTCTTACGTTGAAAAAGCTACCTCTATATTTGAAAAATATACTTTATACCGGGACAGTACTGAAACAAAATTAACCTTTTCATACGCGCTATTCACACGTAAAAAGTATGAGGAGTGTTTACAGCTAATTGCTAGCATTCGAGATGATTATGAAGCGAAACATTTAGAAATGGATCTTATTATACACATTCAATTATATTTAAAAGAGGCCATCATTTTACTAGCATGTGGCGATTATGAAAAATGTGAAAAAACGATATTAGAGGCACTCGCGTTTTCAAAAAAACATCAAGTGTATTATAAAACAGATGAATTTTACCGCATTTTATCTTATCAAAAAGTCATCATGGCTGATAAAGAACAATATTTACACTACATAAAAAAATCTGAGCAATTCGCTATTTTTACTGAAGACACTTTATCAATCGCAACTGTAGATATATTAAAAGCATATTACTACAACACAATTACTAATGAATATACAATTGCATTAGAACATCTAGAACAATTTCGAGAAAAACTAAAAGATGAGCCAATTTTTCAAGATGATGGATTGTATTGTCTTGAAAAAGGAAAATCTTTGTACGGATTAAAAGAATATGAGGAAGCCCTAAAAACTTTACAACGTGCTAACATTCCTGATTATATGACGCATCCACTTGATCAATCGTGGCTTACAACAGCAGGTGCATATCGTGCCCTTTGTTATGTAAAACTTAACGATAAAAAAAGGGCCCTGGAGGAAGCTACAGAAGCCGCTCAAAAGATAAAATCCTATCCGAATTCCATCTTTTCTTCTTTTGTTAAAGAAACATTACAAATAATACAAAAACTTTAAGAATGTCTCGAAATGGTATATTATTCCTCTTTTTTAGCAAAGATAATAATGATGGGAGGAATATAAATGAATATACAACGCGCAAAAGAGCTTTCTGTGTCAGCGGAACAAGCTAATGTCAATTTTCAAGGCATGCCTGTTACGATTCAACACGTCGACGAAAGCAACGAAACCGCCCGCATATATGAAGTTAAAAACCCAGGACGCGAATTAACGGTTCCAGTTAATAGCTTAGAGGAAATATAAGCAATGCCACTTCAAGTTTTTGAAGTGGCATTTTTCTTAATTTAGATTACTTAATATGAATTCCTTCTATCTCCGTTTTACAACAGCTAAAAAAATAAGAATCTTCTACTTCTTTTCTTTTTTTAACCTGCTAAAATACAAACTATGAATTAATTATTCGCACTATACATTAAGGGGGAAAGATAATGAAATATGATTTAGAAAAAAACAAGCCTTATTATGCAGTTATATTCACTTCTAACCTATCAAATGATACAACAGACTATAGTACCGTTGCCGAAAAAATGGTAGACCTGGCGAAACAGCAACCTGGATTTTTAGGTGTCGAAAGCGCACGTGATAATTCGGGACTCGGAATTACAATTTCTTATTGGGAGTCACTTGAAGCAATTGAAAATTGGAAAAATAACGCCTTACATAAAGAAGCGAAAAAAAGAGGCCGTGAGCAATGGTATGAAAACTTCCACCTGCGTATCTGCCTTGTAGAGAAAGAATATAAGTTTCAGGGAGAGATTTTGTAACTGTGAAGAAAAAATTAGCTCTCGTTGTTGTTCATGAAATATACGGTGTAAATGATCATATGCAGCACGTTATAGACCGCTTCACTTCATCTCATATAGATGTATTTTGTCCTAACCTTCTACAATCACAACATGCATTTCATTATAGTGATGAAGAAAAAGCATATAAGCACTTTATGAATCACATTGGATTTGATGGTGGGAAAGAGCAAATTGAGGAACTCATTAATAGCCTTTCCAATAGTTACACACATATTGGACTTATCGGCTTTAGCGTTGGAGCTACCATCTCATGGCTATGTAGTAACAATCCAAAACTAGATTTTATCGTTGGATGTTACGGTTCACGTATACGCGACTATGTTCACATGAAACCTGCGTGTGCTACATTACTTATTTTCCCTGAACAAGAAGCTGGTTTTTCAGTATCCTCCTTAATGAAAACATTGCAGCAACAAAGTAATCCGCTATTAGAAATAAAACAACTACATGGCGAACATGGATTTTTAAATCCATACGCAGTAACATATAACGAACAATCTACAAAGCAAGTATACAAAGTAATAGATTCGTTTCTTATGAAAACTATGTTGTAAAGGAGTTTCATATGCCACTAACATTACTATTGCTCATATTCATAATAATTCCCTTCATTTCAGCATTAGCTCTCATTTTTATGACAGTTAAAAAAGGAACTTTTTTAAAACGACCATACTTACAATCATTCATCGTATGTGCTCTATTTTTTTCGAATTGGATATTATATTTAACAAATTTTTATTCATTACTACCTGAGAAAGTTAGTCGTTTTATATTTCTACCTATTTGGTTTTTCCTTTGCGTTTTAGGCTTTATCGTTTTCGCACGCGAATGGAAAAACAATCGTGTTTTCTCCGTATCTATCGGTTTTCTTTCTTTTATTAGTTTTCTATTTGGATTATTGTTGTTAGTTCTTTCGGGAATGTAAATATGAAGTTCCCCCGAAAACCTAGCCACTTTATTTCATTAACACCTTTGACCTGAGCTTGGTATTATACCACGCTCAGGTCATTTAATTTCTCCTTAATTCTTATGTAATTATAATATCTCATCTATTTGGCGCACTCTTCTTGAAATCATTCCACATTCTTTTAAACATAGAAATTCAAAATTCATAGTACTAAAGAATTGCTTTGCTACTACATCCTCCTAACAATATACTTTTTGAAATCATATGTTCATGATTCCCATATAACAACACCAACCTTAACCAATTCATTAATCATTTTTAAAACAATTGAACTGTTTTGTCTTAAACAGATTGAAATTAAATAGCATTTTCTTAATGATTGTAAAACCAATGTAAAAATTATAAATCCTTATAACTTATTATTTACATATTGGATAAAACAGATTATTCTCTTCATTGAGAAGTCCTCTCAACAAAAAAAGTTAATGTGGAGGAAAACATGAAACAAAATTTTTTCTATTATTACAGCTTTAACTTTAGTGACATGTTTCGCTATACCAACATTAGCAGCATCTAGTAGTTACAGTTTTAAAATGGACTATCGTGTGGTGGATGGTAGTAAAAACAAACAGTTCCACACACTTTCTAAAGGAAGTGTATATATCAATGGGAGTGCATATGTATATTCCTGATGGAGGAGCGATGGGACCTTACGATGTGAAATATACTCTGTACAGATCTGCATGGGGTTCGGATCCTAGTTATGGAACGGTTAATGGCGGCATAAATAAATCTTTCTCTGGTGCATACAACGTTGATACAAATTCAAACGACTACTACTTATTTATTTGGAAAACAAATGACGATGGACAGAATGTAAAAGGGAACGGAAAAATATCTAATTAAAATATTGCTACTAAACTATGAAAATAAGAGGGATTTTAAACATGCTAATTGACTTTGATGGTTTTATTCTTATTGGAGCATTTATTATATGGTTATTTTTACTCCTCTTTTTTAAGTTACAACTAAAAAAGAGGAACATGTACTTACTATTTTTTTCAATATTTTATTTGTACCTTTGTGTAGTACTTAATTATACCCAATTCCCGATTATTATAGATGAAAATATGAAAAAAGAAATTGGAAAAAATGTTTGGAGAGATGCTAATTTTATACCATTCAACACGGAGCATTTCGCTATAACAACATCATTACTTAATATACTACTAACAATTCCTTTTGGCTTTGGTTTTCCTTACATAAAAAAGACGAATTTCAAACAAGTTGTTTTATTAGGAATCCTCTTAGGGTTCTTGTTAGAAAATCTACAACTTTTATCAGCACTTTATGCCGGATTCACTTTTCGATATGTCGATATAAACGATGTAATTTTTAACTGTATGGGTGTCATTTTAGGGTATGGTATATCAAAAGGCTTTACCCTTGTGTATAGAACATTTATACACAAATTTGATATTAAATTGAATTCCTTTTTAAGATATATTTATGAAACGAACAATTCCTCAACATGACTTCCCTTTTACATTAGCATGTTCTATAACGTTTTATAGAACATTATAAAGCAAGAAAAATAGAAGAAAGAAAAGCCTACATTCAACTTTTCTTCCTTCTATTTTTACCTTTAGATTTTATTGTCATAGTTTCACAAGGTGTATAATAAATTTGAGGTGTCGCCTTATCAACAACCATCATAAACGTAATAAAACCGATAATAAAGAAAATGAATACCGTTAACAAAATTGCTCCTATCGTTAAAAGTATCATAACACCACCCCTATATATTTCATGTTATTACACCTTTCGCTATTATATAAGCGTAATCCTTTTTAGAAAAATAAACGTAACAAAATAATCACAATGACTCCTGTTAATACTGTTCCTAATAAACTACGAGTATATATCGCTACGAAAAATGTCGGAATTGCCGCAATGATATAATCCCACTGCACTGTCTCGTGCATAAATAATACTTGCGCTAAAAGTGCTGCTAATATCGCAATCGGTATGTAATTTAACCATTTTAAGCCCCAATCCGGAATTTGCAGTTTACTAAATACGAGAAGTGGTAATATACGTGGCACGAGTGTGACTGCTCCTGCCGCTAGTAAAAGTAATAATACGTCTAATCTCATTTCCATTTTTCAATCACCACTCCAATCGTTGCAGCTAATAGTGTTGCAATAATAACTGCTATACTATCTGGCATAAATAAGTGTGAAACGTATGCGATAATAATCGCTACAATTGCAACTGTAAGATGAATTGCTAGTTTCGGTTTGCTACTTATAAGCTGAAGAACAAATAGTCCGATAAACATTGCTGGTAGTGCATAATCCATCCCGTACGTATGAGGATCTGGTATCCATTCACCAAAGAGTCCGCCGATAATTGTAGCGATAATCCAATTTAAATATGCTGTTACGTTTAGTCCTAGCATCCACCTTTCACCTAAATAACCTTTTTGCGCTGCGTGCTGCACTGCAACACCGAAAGTTTCATCTGTAATCTGTGAACCGATGATTAAGTTTTTAAATAGCGGAATTTTCGTAAAGTACGGTGCAAGCGCTGCACTCATTAATAAATGACGTAAATTAACAAAAAACACGGTAAAAATAATTGCGGAAGCAGGAGCACCAGCTGCATACATACCAGCTAATATAAATTGAGCAGAACCAGCATAAATTAAAGTGGACATAAACGCAATTTCAATTATGGAGAAACCAGCTGTTTTCGCAATAACACCAGCTGCTATACCAATACTCAAATATCCAAATACAGTTGGTAAACAATCTTTTACTCCTTGTTGAAATGTATCATCGCTCTGCAATGTCATATGTGCCTGAGCTTTACTCACCATTATCTCCCTCCATTTCTTCCATACTACGTTTTCCTGTTACGACATGAACTAAATCTATATTTTCACGCCATAACGTATCTAATTTATCCGCACCAAATTCTTTCGTGATTTCTTCGACCATAATATCGTGCCGCACATACTCTGTAGCAACGAGAACTAAAGCTGGATCATATGTTGTAACGGCCCATGAAGTGCTATCATTTGAAAAGTTAGCAATTAATACTTCTTCTCCATCACGCGCGATAACAGTTAAATGACCACCCATCCTCTTTTCAACAACGTGGGGCGTCATATAGTTATGATGAAACGTAGTTCCTATTTTTGTTTCTGGAGCACCAAATAAAATTGAAAATATATGTATTCCTTCCGCTTCCTTTTTATGAATAAGCGGTTCAATCTCATGCACTTGATCTTCCCATACAGAAATCCATAACTCTTCCTCTGCTCTATTAATTATATTGCATATTTCTTTCAA
Source organism: Bacillus hominis (assembly GCF_018332515.1). Taxonomy (GTDB): domain Bacteria; phylum Bacillota; class Bacilli; order Bacillales; family Bacillaceae_G; genus Bacillus_A; species Bacillus_A hominis. The sequence goes on from NZ_BOQD01000212.1 coordinate 15,934, forward strand.
AACACGATCATTTGAGCGAATATGCGAAATTACATCTATTTGTCGCTCTTGTTCTAAACAATTTAATTTCGCATTTAAAAATTCAAAAGACTTTTCAAAGTCTTTTCGCATTCGATTCATTAATTCCGTAGCTGGTACTGGTACATATTTCACTGGTTCGGAAGGAACTAGATGCACTGCGCCTTTATCCATCAACTTACCGAGTACTTCATAAACCATCGAACGAGGTACGCCTGTTTGTTTACTCACTTCATAGCCAGTTGCTGGATAATGTTTTAACAAACCTATATAAGCTTTACATTCATACTGAGAAAACCCTAGTTTTTGTAATTCTTTTATGATTTCATCCAACAGTAATTCCTCACAATCTATATAGCTCTTATTCTTTTTTAT
>NZ_BOQD01000213.1 GCF_018332515.1 Bacillus hominis
CGGGATTTTACGGGCAGTTGATCTCCTACCTAACTTCTTTTCTTCAACCGAATTTTGAGGTGGGAGTCTTACTGCCCGTTAATGCGGGATGAAAAAAGTCTCCGCTTTTCCCACCCGTTTTTTGAACTAAATATGTTTCTTTCATAACCATCGTTTTATCAACAGCTTTACACATATCGTAAAAAGTAAGAGCGGCAATCGTTACGGCAGTTAATGCTTCCATTTCTACTCCTGTTTTTCCGCTGCATTTTACAGTTGCTCGTATCGTTAACTCATACCCATCACTTGTCTTTTCATAATGAAACGTAAAGTCGGTTCCTTGGATTAATATCGGATGACACATAGGGATTATATCCGCTGTTTTTTTAGCACCAATTATGCCAGCAATTTGCGCTACTTGGAGCGGATCACCTTTTTTCAATCCACCATTTTGAATGGCTTGGAATAATTCATTTGATAAAGAAATTGTACTTTGCGCAACAGCTGTACGTGTTGAAATATCCTTTTGAGAAATATCAACCATTTTAGCTCTTCCTTCTTCATTCCAGTGCGAAAACTCACTCATAACGATCCTCCTTAACGTATGAAAGATAAGATATTCAAATAGGAAGAATTAACCTCCACTTACAGGTGGGATAAACGCTACGATATCTCCGGCTTTTACAATTTCTTCGTCCGTTACAAACTCTTCGTTAATTGCTACCATCACTTTATTTAGCGTCTGTAATTGATACTTATCTTCCAGCCATTTTTTTAATTGTTGAACATTCATCTCTCGTTTTTCTATTATCACTAACTTCTCTGAACCGACTTCTTCTCGTAAATTTGCGAACAGTAAAATTGTAATCATTCTCTCATTCTTCTTTCTTCGGTTTTCCTTCTGGATATGGAGTATTTTCAAGTTGATCTCCAATCCACTCCGTTCCATCTTCCCAAAATTCTTTTTTCCAAATTGGGACGATTCTCTTTATACGTTCAATTGCGTATTCATTCGCTTCATACGCTACTTTACGATGCGGTGAGGATACCGCAATGACAACGGCAATATCCATTATTTCTAATCGTCCTACTCGGTGTGTGATTGCTATTTTTGCATCTGGCCACTGTTTCTTAATTTCTTCTCCAATTTCAGTAAGCTTTTTTACTGCCATCGGTTTATATGCTTCATACTCAAGATGTAACGTTCGTTTTCCTTTCGTTAATTCTCTTACCGTTCCAATAAAAGTTGTAATTGCTCCAGCTTCTCGCCTTGCTACTTTATTCGTTACTTCTTCAACTACAATCGGACTATCTACAATTTCAAATTTTGCTTGTCCCATCAGACCCTCTCCCTACTTTATGGAATGCCCAAGGCCATTCACTACCTTCGTTATCTTTTAATAAAAGAATGTCTACAAACATCCCTTTCTTATATCCTCTCGTGCCGCCTAGTAGTACGATAAAAATGTTTGATTCTGCTAGTGAAGAAACGGAACTAGATTTATCGAATCCTGATGGATAAGCGACTAGTTGTCCTTCGTTATACTGGATCTTTGCTCGTACAAATCTTGTAAATGGATTCGGTTTTAGAAAATCTTCTCCGAGCATTGCTTTTTCTCGTTTTACATGTGGTTTTTCACTAAACATATACGCACGAATGCTAGGTTTTACAAATAGCTCAAAACCTACGTAACAAGCAGACGGATTACCTGATAATCCGAATAATAATTTTCCATTTAATTGTGCTACAGTCGTGACACTTCCCGGCCGCATTGCTACTTTATTAAAAAGAACTGATGCGCCTAATTTTTCGTATATCGCTGGCAAATAATCGTAATCTCCTACCGAAACACCACCAGTTGTAATTAACATATCAACTTCGCTTAATGCTCTTTTCACTGCTTCGTAGCACGTATTCAAATCGTCGCTAAACTTCCCGAAGTATTTTACTCTTCCACCTGCTCTTCGAATTTGAGACGATATCATATACGTATTACTATTTCGGATTTTCCCTGGTTGTAGTTCTTCATTTACATCGAGAAGTTCACTCCCAGTCGCCAATAGCCCGATTACAGGCTTTTTCGCAACTGGCACTTCACTGTAACCGAATGTAGCAAGAAGAGCCGAAATACCTGGATTAATGTAACAACCCCTTTTTGCGAGAACAGTTCCTTTACGAGCATCTTCTCCCTGAAAGGATATATTGTCCCCTTCTTTAAATGAGCGTTTCACCTCCATATAGCTTTTTCCGATATTCTCATATTGACGATGACGAGTCAGCTCTAGCATGACGACCGCGTTACATCCTTTCGGAATTTGTGCCCCTGTCATAATTCGAACTGCTTGAAACGCTCCTACTTCTTTATGGAATACGGAACCTGCTCCAATTTCACCGATTACTTCAAATACAATTGGATTCTCACGACTTGCCTGAGAAGTATCTTCTGCCCTAATAGCAAATCCATCATATGGCGAGCGATCGAAAGAAGGGACATCGTGATCCGCTACTAAATCGTCTGCTAATGTTCGCCCGTATGCTAATTCAAGTGGTACTAGTTCTTTTACACCACAGTTAGCAAATCCCATTACTTTACGGACAGCCTCTTCAACTGTAATCGGCACTCTTCTTTCCATCATTACCAATCCCTTTCTATTACCCTAATAACCGATAGTATATTTGTTTCGCTTTTTGAATTTCATTCGTTCCATGAATAAACACACGACCATCTTGAAAAATGACGATGCGATAATCTTCTAATTGGCAAGAGAGCAAATACGGATTCCGATCAACTTTCCCATGGTTCTTTAATACTTTTTCTAACTCGCCAAAGTTGTAATGATTATTATGCGCCGGTCTAATTTGAACTGTATTTCTTCCGCATAAAACAGCTGTCTTCGTTTGGTTTTCGTAAGATAAATAAGGATAAGTTCTATTTGTTCCGCACGAAGGACAGTTTTCCGTTTTTATTTTTCCTAGTTTGATTGAGTGATGTTGATTACTCCATATATCAAACATTAAAAAAGTTTTTCTAATTGCTTCGTAATCTCCTACTAAAATTTTGAAAGCTTCCGCCACTTGATACGCTGCGACGATTTGAACAGCTGGACTAATGATTCCAACTGTGTCACATGTCGCTCCTGTAACAGGAACACTTTTCAACACACAATGTAAACATGGTGTTTTCTTCGGAATAATTGTATAGCTCATGCCATACGATCCGACACAAGAACCGTAAATCCAAGGAATATTATGTTTTTGTGACAGGTCATTGATTACAAATCGAATATCAAAATTATCTGTTGCATCAATAATGACATCGACACCGTCCAATAAAGCTTCCATATTATCTACTCTTGCATCCATTACAAGAGCTTGAATTTGTACTTCTGAATTAATTTGTTTGAGACGATTCTGTGCCGCTATTACTTTTGGTAACTTTTCTAACGCATCTTGTTCACCATAAAGCTGTTGCCGCTGTAAATTACTCCATTCTACGTAATCACGATCAATAATCGTTAATTTCCCGATACCTGCGCGTACGAAGCTTTCAGCACTTGCACTTCCTAATGCACCTGCCCCGACTATCAACACATGCTTATTTCTAATTTTCTCTTGTCCTTCACTCCCAATAGGGTTGAACAGCTGTTGACGTGAATATCGCTCTATCATGAGATAGCCTTCCTTTCGTGTGAAAAATTTGCTTCCTATTCGATTATTTTTTCAACACATCTTTCTCGATAACACTTTGTTTCTGATAACAAGAAAAGTAAGCGAACCCAACAAAGCCAGCTCCTCCAATTACATTTCCGATAAAGACAGGTACGAAGTTTTTCGCAAGATCCATCCACGTAAGGTGTCCCGCAAAAATAACAGCTGAAATGACAAACATATTCGCTACCACTTGCTGAAATCCAATTACGACAAAAGCCATAATCGGAATCCAAATTCCAACAATCTTTCCGATCAAATCATTCGTTCCGTACGCTAACCAAATCGCAAGGCAAACGAGCCAATTACAACCAATTGCCAAGATTAACGTTCTCCCGAAAGATTCATGTAACTTATCTTGAGCTATCGCTATCGTCTTATTTAAATACGCTCCCTCTGTAAGCCCGCCAAGATGACCGAAACAATACGCGACGAAAAGTGCACCTACGAAATTAGTTAAAGTAATCCAAGCCCAATTGTTTAACACATGTTTCAATGAGATTTTGCGTGCATAAAGTGCCATGGACATCGACATCATATTTCCCGTAATTAATTCTCCTCCCGCTAACACAACGAGCATCAGTCCGATAGGAAAAACCGCTCCTCCTATAAAATTGACTAAACTCCCCCATTGCTCCGGTACATTACCTAGCACACGAATATTAAGTAAAAATCCTAACGAAATGAATGCTCCTCCTAAAAAACCAAGGATAAGCATCGCGGATAGCGGTTGCCTTACCTTTTGAACACCGGATTCAATCACAAGTGCAGCAATTTGTTCCGGTTTATGAAATGCCATAATCGATTCCTCCATTTTTCTAATCAAAAAAAGCAGCTTCAAAAAACCTTAACATCGTAAGGATTTTTGAATGCTGCTTAATTTCTCTGCATATCTCTTACAGAAATATCAATCATCATTTTTACTATAATCATAGAAAATCTGCAAAACTTGCACACTTTCCATTATTTACGTTAACAAAGAGACTCTACATTCATAGTAGTTTCTCAACCACCGATATGCGACATTTCAATTTTCGGCATTGTTTTGTTATTCGTATTGCTTAACCGTTCATCTGAATAACGGTCTGAACGATTATTCCAAATGTCACGAATAATATTAGTAATCTCTTCATCCGTATATCCAGAGCGAAGTAACTCTTTAAGATCGTTTCCCTTTGAAGCAAACAAACATGTATACAATTTTCCTTCTGCTGAAATACGCGCTCTTGTACATGATGAACAGAACGAATCTGTTACAGATGAAATAATTCCTATTTCTTCATTACTACCCATATAGCGATAACGTGTCGCAACTTCACCAGGATAGTTCGCTTCAATACGTTCAAGTGGCATAACTTCATTAATCATCTTTAGTATTTCTTGCTTAGAAACTACTTCGCCTAATTCCCAGCCGTTATAATTTCCGACATCCATATATTCAATAAATCGTAAAATATGCTTATTTTCTTTAAAATACTCTGCCATCTGAACGATATCTTGCTCATTTTTCCCTTTTTGAACAACCATGTTCATTTTAATTTTCATTCCTACTTCCGCTGCAGCCTGTATTCCTGCAAGAACTGTTTTTACTTTACTTCTATTTCCATTTAAATAAGAGAAACGCTCTTCATTTAAAGAATCTAAACTAACTGTCACGCGAGATAAACCGGCCTTATATAAATCAGGAGCAAACTTTTTAAGTAATGATCCATTTGTCGTTAAACCGATATCCGCTACGCCATCGATTTTATTTAGCCGCTGTATGAGTTCAGGTAAGTCTTTTCGAAGTAAAGGCTCTCCTCCAGTAATACGTAACTTTGTGACACCTAAAGAAACGAAAATACGTGTAATCCTTTCAATTTCATCAAAAGATAAAATTTTATCATTAGACAAAAAAGCATAATCACGACCAAATATTTCCTCCGGCATACAATATCTACAACGAAAATTACAGCGATCGGTAACAGAAATACGTAAATCCTTTAAAGGACGATCTAATTTGTCTAATGTGACAGATTTCATATTTATTGCCTCGTTTCTACTTATTTTATATTTACAATCCGCTCTGGATGCGTATATACATTTAAAGATCCATTACGAATAAACCCTACTGTCGTAATCCCTAACTGCTCCGCTAGCTCTAATGCCAACTCAGTTGGAGCGGATTTTGACAATATAATTTCACAGCCAATTTTCGCAACTTTTAATAGAATTTCTGAAGATATACGACCACTAAACACAATAATTTTATCACCAATCGAAATGTTATTTTTTAAACAATAGCCGTAAATTTTATCTAAAGCGTTATGTCTTCCTATATCCATTCGGCTTAAAACAATTCCGTTCACATCGCATAAAGCTGCATTATGGACACCGCCTGTATGTTGAAACGTAGACGCAGATTGCTGCATATCATTCATTAACCGAAAACAATCCTCGGCAGAGATTTTTACACGAATATCATTCATTTCTTTCACAGTCAGCGCATCGTTTGCGAAAACAAACCCTTGCCTGCTCATTCCACAGCACGAAGTAATATAACGTTTGTTTTGCATGTCACGATAATAAGGATTGATTTTCATCGTTTTTACATGTACATAGCCTTCTTTTTCTTGCACCCATATTTCATCAATATCTTCATACTTTCGGATAATACCTTCAGATGCTAAAAAGCCTATTACCATATCTTCAATATACTCTGGAGTACTAACCATTGTAACAAATTCCTGTCCGTTCATTTTAACCGTAACAGGAAACTCTGTTACAATGCTGTCCTCTATATGTGTAAATTCTCCTTGTTCATAACGAAAAATTTCCCGTTCCACCTGTATCGATTTCACGATGAGTATCCTTCTCTCACGTTATATTTTTATCAAAGACAAACACCGAAACCGCAATATCTTCTTCCACTTTCATATCTGAAAACAGATGAACTAATTTCGCTCCAACAAGTTCCTCTAAATGCTCACGAGAATTAACAGCATACACTTCTTGAATCATTTTCGTTCGAGCCATATGAACCATTTCCGCACCATCCATCGTTCCCGAAATGAACTTCTCAGTCGGTGTCAAATTCCCATAAAGTGTAGCAATCGCCATATTTTCAGCAAATACAGTATGAATTCGCTCCGGCCCTTTTCCGAATAAATCCTTTCGAAGCTTTCGTATCATATCATTAAATTCGTGTACCATCTTTGACATACTTTCATTCCTCCCCTGTTCATCAACACTAACTTTTCGCATATTCTTTCATCATAACTATTCTACCAAAATGACCTTTTCATCTAAACTATTCACTTAAATTGAGACGAAAAGATTCATCTTTACACATAATTTCAAATAAGTGTAAAGATGAATTACTATTATTGTTTCTTACCTATTCTTCTTTTAACCCTTTACCCATACCTTTTAAGAAATGAAGACCAAATCCGATAGCACGATTAATATCCGGATCCTTCAGTACTTTCATAAGATCAAATACCCCAACCTTTTTATTACTTTGTAGATGCTCATTACCTTCTTCCAGCCCTACTAATAAACTACCTATAAGCTTTTTCGTAAGTTCTGGATCAAGTTCTGTTAAAGCTCCTGCAGCGCCCATCATATTATTAATTAAATTTGTAACTGGTTCACGAGTGACTTGGCCTAGAACGATTTTTGCGATTGGTTCTTTCGCTTTCAGCATAGAATTTGCAGCTTCCAGCATCCCAATGTCATTCAGTTCACCTACTATATTAAACATTTGATTTAACGCTTCTTCATTATTCGCTAAAAGTTCTTTTAAATCTTCGAGTTTTTGTTGTTTGAGTTCTTCCTCAGTTAGCTCCTGCTTCTGGATCGCTTGAATAGGTGCTGCCATATTCTTTTTTCCTCCCTAGTTATCCCGCTATTTGCGGACAGTAAGACCCCTACCTCAAAATTCAGCGAAAGCAAAGAGTTAGGTGGGGGTTGGACTGCCCGTAAAAGCCCTATTGGTGAGGGCTAATAATCAGTGGGGGATGAAGACCTCTCCACTGATTAAAGTTTCACTTCATCCGTTAAGTGTACGTATCCTGGACGAGCCCACTTGCGATTTACCTCAATACCGTTTTGAGGGTGACGCTTTTTATTACGTGGGTTCGTTTTTGGCATCGGATTCTCTCCTTCTACTTGTAACACTTCCATACGCACTTTCGTTTGTTTATATGCAGGCGTGTTTGTACGTAAGTCAACGGCAGGACCTGTTAAGAAATTAATCGCCGTTTCGTTATCTGTCGAGTTCATCGGTAAATACAGCTCATTCGCTTTTACACGATCTGTTATAAGTGCACGTAATTTAAGTGCTCCAAAAGGAGAAACAAGACGTACTAACGAACCAGTTTTCACGCCACGTTCCCTTGCAAGTTCTGGAGAAACTTCAACGAAAACACCTGGTACTTTCGATTGAATACCAGTTGATTTATTTGTCATGTTCCCTTCATGGAAATGTTCAAGCATACGACCGTTATTAATGTGAAGATCGTATTCTTCTGGGAATTCAGCAGGACGCACCCAATCAGCTATCGCAAAACGAGCTTTTTTGTCTGGGAAGTTAAATCCATCTTGGAAAAGGAGCGGTGTATTCGTTCCGTCAAAACTTCCCCAATGGAAACTGTTCCATCCTTCTAGCACCTCATAGTTTGCATGTGCAAATAATGGTGATAAGCTTGCCATTTCGGCAAAGATTTCACTTGGATGATTATAATTCCAATTTGCACCTAATTTATTAGCAATTGCCTGCACGATCCACCAGTCTGGTTTCGCCTCATCTAGCGCCGGCAGTACTTGATATAATCTTTGTACACGACGTTCTGTATTTGTAAACGTACCTTCTTTTTCAAGAGATGGTGCTGCTGGTAATACGACATCAGCGTATTGAGCTGTTTTAGAAAGGAACACATCTTGAACGACAAAGAATTCAAGACTTGATAACACTTCATGTACGTGATTTGCGTTAGAGTCTACAAGAGCCATATCCTCTCCAACAAGATACATAGCTTTCATTTTCCCTTCATCAATTGCGTGAAGCATTTCAATGTTATTAAGACCTGGTTTATTATCAATTTTTACTCCGTAAGCTATTTCAAATTTCGCACGTTCTACATCGTTAGTAACGTGTTGATATCCTGGTAGCCAGCCTGGAAGAGTTCCCATATCACAAGCACCTTGTACGTTATTATGACCACGAAGTGGATATGCACCAGCACCTGGGCGACGATAATTTCCTGTTGCAAGAAGTAAGTTTGAAATCGCAGCGGAAGTATCTGAACCACCCGTATTTTGCGTTACACCCATACCCCAAAGAATACAGGTACCATCTGCATCACGAATCATCTCGGCCATTTGAACGAGAGTTTCTTTTGAAATACCTGTAATCTCTTCTGCATATTCAAGCGTATATTCTTTAAGACTATCTTTGAAATCTTCAAAGAAGTTTACATTCTCGTCGATGAACTGCTCATCATGCCAACCTTGATCAATCATATATTTCGTAACAGCCATTAACCATACTTGATCTGTGCCTTGCTTTGGACTAATAAAGATATCTGAACGCTCTGCCATTTCAGTTTTACGAAGATCTGCGACAATTAGTTTTTGACCGTGAAGTTTATGTGCACGTTTCACACGAGTCGCTAACACAGGATGACCTTCTGTCGGATTACAACCGACAATAATAACAAGGCCTGATTGCGCAATATCTTTAATCGTTCCTGCATCCCCGCCCATACCAATTGTACGGAACAATCCATCTGTTGCGGGCGATTGGCAATAACGTGAGCAGTTATCAATATTGTTCGTTTCAAACACTTGTCGTGCTAATTTTTGAATAACATAGTTGTCTTCATTCGTAATTTTAGAAGAAGAAATAAAGCCGATAGAACCTTTACCGTACTCTTCTTTAATAGAGCCCAATTTATTCGCCACTACATGAAGTGCCTCTTCCCAAGTCGATTCAACGAACACTCCATTTTTACGAATTAAAGGTTTCGTAAGTCGTTTTTCAGAATTAACGAAATCCCAACCGAATTTTCCTTTTACACAAGTCGAAATCGCATTAACAGGTGCCTCAGAAGTTGGTTGTACTTTCAGAATTTCACGGCCCTTCGTCCATACTTCAAATGAACAACCTACACCACAAAACGTACATACTGTTTTCGTCTTTTTCGTACGAGTGTCGCGCATTGCAGCTTCTACTTCTGACACAGCGAAAATACCGCTATACCCAGGTTCAACCTCTTTAATAAGATCAACCATAGGCTCAAGAATATCAGGTTTTAATCCTGTCATAAATCCAGCTTCACCGAGCATCGATTTCTCCATTAATGCATTACAAGGACAAATCGTTACACATTGACCGCAGCTTACACAGGAAGAATCATTAATATCTACTCCTTCATCCCAAATAACACGAGGGCGCTCTGCCTCCCAATCAATAGATAACGTTTCATTCACTTGTAAGTTTTGACACACCTCTACACATTGACCGCACGCAATACATTGATTCGGGTCATAGCGATAAAATGGATGAGACATATCAACTTCGCTTGCATCAACTTTTGGTTCATAAGGATATTTTTGATGCTCAATTTCCATTAATTCTGCCGTATTATGCAATTTACAATTCCCGTTATTGTTGTCACATACCGTACAGTAAAGTAAATGATTTTCCAATAAGCGGTCCATCGCCTCATGTTGTGCTGCCTTTGCACTAATAGAGGACAACTCGATATTCATACCGTCCGTCACTACTGTAGAACACGATCGCACTAGCTTTCCATTCACCTCTACAATACAAGTATCACATGTTTGAATAGGATCCACTTCTGGCACGTAACAAATTTGTGGATGTTCAATTTCGTTCTCATTAATAATGCCTAGTATAGTTGAACCAGGCTCAGCACTATATTCTTTGCCGTCAATTGTAATATGAACCATGCTGTCGTTCATGGTTACTCCCCCTTTTTGAGAATAAAAAAACTCCACCACGAAAATATACGCACCACATTTTTGGCACGTTATCATCATGGTGGAGTAGTTTATTAGCACATCTTGCTAAAATACCAATCCATTTATTCATAAATAAAATGATAGATTCATAACAGGTCATATCACGATTCCATCTTTAACACTGTAATTATAGCGTTAAATCGAAAAATACACAATATAATTATCATTAAAAAGGACAAAGCACATAATGCTCTGACCTTTTTATTACCTTTCGGGATTATTTTCGGCTGACTTATTTCCCGGTGCAAACCAACCAATTAGTGCGATAGCAACTAATACTCCATAGAAGATTAAAGTCCAAGTTGTACTGTGCGGAAAATCATGGTCTAAAATACCAATATCCTCATGAGCCAGTGTAATGACAGCTAGTTTGACACCAACCCAAGCAACAATCGCATATGCCGTCGTTTCAAGTGCTGGCCGTTTCTCAAGAAGCCCAACAAACCAAGTTGCAGCAAATTTAATTAAAATAAGTCCGGCAATCCCTCCAAGAAGTACAACGATGAACTGTCCTCCATCCATACCTCCGAAATCGTCAAGCGGTGAATCCGGAAGCCCCAGAGCAAGAGCGACCGCTGCTAATATTGAATCAATCGCGAAAGCAAGGTCAGCTAATGCAATCTTACCTACTGTGAACCAGTAGCTTTTACCTGCCGCTTCCTTTTCCTCTTCCTTATGAATATTTTGATTGTCTTTTCCAAATTGCGCCTGAATGACATGCTTCAATCCTAAATAAAGAAGATAGGCTGCTCCAATCGCCTGTATTTGCCAAACATTTGCAATAAATGAAATCGCAAATAGAGCTGCAAATCGAAAAACAAAAGCCATAATGATTCCGTAATTTATAGCTCTTTTTTTCTCTTCTTCGGGTAAATGTTTGGCTATAACTGCTAGTACAAGGGCATTATCAGCCGATAACAGCCCTTCTAATCCGATTAAAATTAATAATGCCCACGCATACTCTAGCCATATTGAATCCATCCGCTTCTCTCCTTTCTAAAACTAAAATGAGGTAAAGACTTTGCTAACAATAGAATTTCCTACTAGGCAAAATCAAATTCTAAAAATGGCGGCTACAATATTTTAACAGTTACTTTACTACCCTTTATCTTTTATTAATTGAAATCATTTAATAATCCCATTTTCTAAAATTTTCACGACGGGTGTTACTGTAACACTTGCTTCTGAGAATGCATTTGGCCAATCATTTTCGACTTTTTTCCAATGCTTATATTGAAAGGCACGTGCATAATCACCAAATCCAAATGGATCTAGTTTCTCACTTTGTATTTTATGTATAAGATTATTGAAATCTTTATTTAACTGTTTCGTAATAAGTGCAGCTAGTTCTCCTTTATCTTTCCTCATATTTACATCGAATGTTCGCTCAGCAATAGATATCTTGAGATTCAGCTTTATATTGAAAACAAAATGATTTCTATCGTAACGAGTTGAAAGATCCCGCTTTATATCTTGCACATTTATCGTTATAAAGTCCTTCCCCTTTGAATCTCTAAGAGAACTGTCAGCTTCCACTCTTTTAGCATAAATAGGCATTGTCAGAGAAACTGGCGGATTTACGTTCTTTTTCAGCATAAGAAGTAGCGCACTTTCCTGACGATTTAAAGATACCTTATACACTCCACGGCTTGTTAAAAGCGCAGAACCAGTAACTATAATTTCATTTTCCCCTTCTTTTATTTCTGAAATTGCAGGTGTTATTCCCTTACTAAACGTTTCTTGATGGAATTCATGAAATGTAGCCACAGCTGTACGATTGTACAACTTATTCGTCTCAATTAAATCAGTCAAATATTCAGGAAGATTCGGCTTATCTTTGAAATCATTATGTATTATAGAAGAAACTGATCCTTTTACAGTGACAATACGCATATTCCCTGTATTTTTCGGATCACGATACCATACATCAAGGTAAGGCATCGCCCCTTCTTGTTGTAAAAACTTTTGACTTAATAATATTAATTGTAATTTTTCAGTAGAAACTAACCCTTTACTGGAGCTATTAAACTTTTCTTTCGCTTCCCTTGGTGTATTCACTCGCGCTTCATGCACTTCATACTTTTTTTCAACATCTTCATTAAAGTTAGGTGTTAAATCGTAAACAATCATTTTCCCTTGCTCATCCATATCAAAACCGTAAACTAACGATACGGACTGTTTTTCTAAGTCAAGCCGATCCCCACAACCTGTCATAAATACTAATAGAAAACCGATCATCGTAAACTTAGTAAACCGCAGCATTTAGTTCTTCCTCCTTTTCCACTGCTCATAGACAGTTATATACAATAAAAATACAACCGGAAAAAGAACAGCAACGAAATAACTAGTTATCCCCCACATTTCCCTTAACCCATCTATTTGATAAGACGACGGTGTATAGAAGACCCAAAACAAAACACACGCACAAAGTAACATCAAAATAAACATTGATCCCTCTTTTTTATGAAACAGTTGCTTCACTCCATCCGTAGCAGTAAAAATGTACGGAATACAAGAATCGAAAATAATAAAAAGATAAAACGACAAAAATATGATTTCAAACCGTTCAAGAAACGAGAAATGAAGCGGTGTAATTAACGAAAGGGTTGGCCATAAAAATTTCGTTATACCATCCGGACTAAAATACACGAAACAAATGAGAGTAACTTGAAGATATATTAACAACGTAATAGCATTAGCTATAATAATACCTTTCCCGGCCGATTGTTTATCATTTAAATAAGGATAAAGGACAAATGCAAATTCAAATCCGAGAAAAGCAAGGATCGTTGATTTAACAGTGTGAAAAACTGGTATCCATCCTTCTTTTAAAAGTGGCAATAGATAAATCCAATGACTATCTTTAAGGGGAATAAATAATAAAAGCGGCATCCAAAGCGTAAAGAAAAAATGAAAGACCGCATAGCGGCTTATAATTTGTGCCCCTTCACGAGCCAACATATACATAGGAATAGCTAATAAAATCAAAATTAAATAACTAGGAGTTTTCGGTAAAATCCAAATACGAATAACATATAAAAGGGAAAACACTAAAGAAATAGCTGCAAGCAATGAATATAAAATCCAAATTATCATCCCTATTTTCCCTAGCCATTTCCCTAAATAACGCGTCAACACGCTAAGTAAAGTATCTCCAGGATGCTTTGCCATAATCTTCACAATACAAAGACTCACCGCCGTAGTAATTGCCCATCCGATAATAATTGAAATCCACCCATCCGTCCCCGCTCCTTGTGCTACTTCCCTTGGAAGTGTCAACAAACCAAATCCGACTTGCACACCACTAATCGTTAAAATGTATTGTAGTAAAGATATCTCCTGTTTTACACCTGTCTTCACTTCTTGTCCCCTCTTTCTCCCATATCTCCTTGCCTGTTTACTTGTTTAGGCTGAAGAGATAACGGTCGTTTCTTTATCATCTTTAGCGGGAAGCGAATAAATGCGTCTTTCAAATCGGAAATACGCAGTGGAGACACAGGGCTACTATACGGAACTCCGAGTGATTCTAAAGAAAGCAAATGAATTATAATTATTGTCATCCCTACCATAATCCCGATGATGCCGAATACAGAAGCGATAAACATCATCGGAAATCGAATTAGACGAACTCCTGCTGACATTTCTAAATTAGGGATGATGAAAGATGCAATCGCTGTAATTGCGACGACAATTACCATAACATTACTTACAATTCCTGCTTGTACTGCTGCCTGCCCGATTACAATCCCACCGACAACACCTATCGTTTGCCCTATCGGACCAGGAAGCCTAATAGCCGCTTCGCGGAGCATTTCAAGAACTAATTCCATTAATAAAGCTTCTAAAATAGGTGGAAACGGAATTTTGGCACGTGATTCCCCAATCGTTAATAGCAATTTGAGAGGAAGCACTTCATAATGAAAGGAAATCATAGCGATATATAGAGCCGGAGCAAAAATTGCAATAAATAATCCTGTGAGACGAAGTATACGTGTAAATAAGGCGATAGCTGGCCTTAAACTGTAATCATCTATCGTTTGAAAAAATGATGAAAAAGTCATCGGACCAATTAACACACCTGGCGAGCGATCTACAACAATCGCAATTCGCCCCTCCAAAATATGATGTGAAGTCGTATCTGGGCGTTCAGTTATAGAAAATTGCGGAAATAGTGTATAAGAATTATCTTCAACAAGCCCCTCTAACGTACCGGTACTAAGAATAGCATCTATGTTGATTGATTTTATACGACTCGTCATTTCTCGAATGACTGTTTCATTTGTAACATCTGCTAAATACAACATAAACACCTTTGAAGTTGCTCGCTCTCCAACAGTGAACTCTTTCACCTTCAATTCACGATTTGGAATATATCGTCGAATGAGGGCAATACTCTCGCTAGCTACTTCCGTAAAACCTTCGTGTGAACTTTTTAATGCAGTTTCTGTTGTTGGTTCCTGAATTCCCCTCTTAGGTGCCCCCTGCGTGTCTAGCTCCAACGCTGTTAACTGGCCATCAATAAGCAAAATGCTTTTACCATGTAAAATAGCCTGCTCAATTTCTATCCATTTTTCAACCTTCTTAATTTGCCCGGTAGAAACGGAAGACTTCCAAAAATCTTGTTCATTCCATTCCTGAAACAATAGAGGGCGAAGAATATCCGTATTGATAACAGTTTTATCCACTAATCCCTCCATATACACTAGAGCGGCCTCTTGTCCGTTTTTTAATGGAAAGTTTCTAATTACTAACTCTGGAATTCCGCTAAATAGTTTAGATAATTGCTCTAGGTTTGTAGATATAGAAGAAGCAACCGTACTGTTTAATACATCGTCAGCTTGGTCCTGCGTAGAAAAAGATTTTTCACCTCGTAACCATTTATGAAAAGAGTCCATATGTTCACCTTTTTCGTTGTTGTGTTTCATATGGATTATTATGGATATCTACTGAAAGACATATACTCTTTTCTTTTTATGAGGCATTAATTAATCCAACTTGCAGACCACGTTTTGAACATATGAATGATTATTTAAAGTTATTCTCTACAAAACAAAAGGGAAAT
>NZ_BOQD01000214.1 GCF_018332515.1 Bacillus hominis
CGGTACCTAATGTAATACATAAAAAGGCATTTGTTACAACCATTAATGTTTGGTGCGTACTACCAGAAAACATACTTTGTTTAATTATAATTTTTGCTCCTAAAATAACAAGAAGGATAATTGTACTTAACCAATTTCCTTTTCGTAGTACATGACCTGTTTCACTATCTAATCGAAAGGTTAAAGCCTTGCCCCTTATAATTCCAATACCTAAGCCAATTCCAAGCATTACAACAAACAGTAGTCCTTGCAGCAAAGTTACATGTCCCATATGAACAATAGACTGAGCTGTTACAACGCACAACAAAACTGGAACGAGCCAAATACGATTTATTTTCACTTTTCGTTCTTTACCTTGCATCAAAGCAATAATAAGAATAACAAGTAAAATATCCATTTAGAGTCCTCCTATATACTTGTTTACCTTTTAAAATTATATTCTTTCCTTTTCATTCCATACTTGAAATACGATAGCTACTTTCAATTGTATGATGCGGAATGTGATTTCCCATCAGTCTTAAGTATTATTTATAAAAATAAAAAGACGTACTTTTTACTCGTACGTCTTTAATAACTTTATTAATATATTCATAAACTCGTTTAAACTTTTATTTATCAACTAATTCTACACCTTTAGAATTAGTTTTATCTAACCATCGAATGTTAAATTTAGTAGCCATTTTCAAAAAGGTTTTATAAATAAAATATCCAAAAATAGAACCTAGAACATTACAGATTAC
>NZ_BOQD01000215.1 GCF_018332515.1 Bacillus hominis
ACTCAATAGAATCAATGTTTTATATATTTACACTATTCTAAATATATAAACTTTAAAAAAATAGTATGTTAGCGTTTTCATAACTTTGAAGTTATGCTAGAATAAGGACATAAGTTATTAATTATTACAAAAAGAAAAAAGACTTTCTTTTTTCTGTTAATTATAAGGGGGCATTTCATTATGCGTATTGGGGTACCAGCAGAAATTAAAAACAACGAAAACCGTGTGGCAATGACACCAGCAGGTGTTGTACATTTAGTTCGTAACAATCACGAAGTATTCATTCAAAAGGATGCAGGTGTAGGATCTGGTTTCACAGATGCTCAGTATGTTGAAGCGGGAGCAAAAATTGTTGATACAGCTGAAGAAGCTTGGAACATGGAAATGGTTATGAAAGTTAAGGAACCAGTTGAAAGCGAATACAAACACTTCAGTGAAGGTTTAATCTTATTCACATACTTACACTTAGCTCCAGAACCAGAATTAACAAAAGCGTTAATCGAGAAGAAAGTTGTTGCTATCGCATATGAAACAGTACAATTAGAAAACCGTTCATTACCATTACTTG
>NZ_BOQD01000216.1 GCF_018332515.1 Bacillus hominis
ACCTGTACTTGATTTCGTAAAACCTTGGGTAGATTACGGTTTAAATGAAGCGAAACATACATCACACAAACATGCTTTAACAGAAGTTGCTGCGATTATGTCCTTAGTTGGTAAAGGCTTCAACCCAACGATTGCGCATTATATTGTAGAATCTTGGGAGAAGAATGAACAGTTTTAGAATTGTTTATTTAAAAAAACATAAAAACTTAAAAAATGCCAAATCCCTTATGTCACAAAGGATTTGGCATTTTTAAGTTTCTAGAAAAATCCGCTAAATATAGGGGGAATTAAAAGTCATAAATCCGGTACAATACTGTTTCCACGCCCAAGGAACTGCCAAATGAAATAACGTGTCTAACTTTTTGGAGTCTATTGGCCTTTTCAAATCCCCTTATATTAGTGCTCGCTATTAAGACCTTTTCCTTCTAGGACCTACAATTAATTTGATTGCTGTTCTTTCTTGATTATCGATAGTAACCTCTTGAAACGCTGGAACAAGAACCAAGTCAATTCCACTTGGAGCGACAAAACCTCTTGCAATCGCAATTGCTTTGATCGCTTGATTTAAAGAACCAGCTCCAATTACTTGGATTTCTACATTGCCACTTGATCTTAGTACACCTGCTATTGCACCTGCCACTGAATTTGGACTTGATTTTGAGGATACCTTTAATATATTTTCCATGTAAGTTGCTCCCTCTATTATTTAATCTCTCTTTTCTTACGGTTTGAACTATAACTAACGTATCTTTAACTACTATCCATACCAAAAGCAAACAATTCTGTATAATTACATCATTCGATATCTTTTGTCTTCTTCCTGCTCAATTGCATAAATAAAAAGCGATGACTAAGTTGGAAACTTAACCATCGCTTTATCCATTTTTACAGTTCTATTAATCTAATAAGCAAAACAAGTACCGAATCCTTCTACCACAAGAATTCGGCATTTTTTTATTAAAACCGATTCATTCTTTCCTACTTCTCCACATAAACCGACTTAACTATCGTACGATTATAAGGTTGTCCTTCCTTATTCATCCCTTTCACATCAATTGTAACGTTATATACACCCGGCTGTTCTATATTTTTCAAGGCACCTGTAAATGTATTTGCATTAATATTTTGCGATTCATTTGATTCAGAAACTAACTTTCCATCTTTATTAATTACTCTTACTGTTACTGAAAGATCGCCTTTCATTTCTGGAGCTGCAGGTGATTTTTTGAGTTTATACTCTGCTTTATTTACTTTAACTTTTGCCGGCATTTGAAGGACGAACGGAGCATCTTTTTTGTAATCGGTTACGATTAAATATGCATCTTTCGGCTGCTTCGCCATCATTTTAACTTGCCATTCTCCTGCTTCCATTTTATCAAATTTAAATGTTCTTATAGCCGCTCCTTTAAAGAAAGATTCACCTTCACCAGTAGATACAGCACTATCTTTATTTGTATAAACTTTTCCTTTTGGAGATATTAGTTGTATTTCTACATCCGAAGAAGCTGTTAAAACAGAAACTACCCCTTCTGCTTTTTTATCAACTGCGACAGTTTGCCCTACCCACTGATTTTGTGATAACTCTCCTCCTAAAATAGCTTGATTAGAAGTTGTGTTTAATAGTTCTACCTTTTCCTCTGAACTATTACTTGGGGCTAATAAAGCCGGTACTGGTACATTTGCTGTCCGTAAATATGGTTCAATTCGTGCGAAAACAGCTGAACCTTTTCGTATATTATCATGATCAAATCGTGAATCCGTAAATAAATGTGTTCCATATGGTAACTTAGCACTCCATTCGTTCACTAATCCATCATTAGAACCGTATGATGACAAATACAACCCGCCCATAGATAATGCTGAAAAAACAGGTCCCCAGCTTGTCCCAGTAGCCGTATAGTAACGATTTAATTTAGCTGCAGGATTATTATCTATTGTAGAACGAAACTTTGCCATTTCACCTATTTGCAATGAATATGTCCCATCATCTTTTTGACCTAATATAGAGGCAAGCCATCCTGCCCACCAACTATATGATAAATCTGCTAAATTTGATCCGTAATGCGGAGTGGCAAGCGTAATAACATTTCCAACAAATCGATTCGCTCCATATCCAACTAACGCAGCTTGTGTATCGATACCACCTTTACTATGAGCCACAACATTTACTTTTTTACCAAAATGATTATAAATTTCTTCAAGTTTTTGCGCTAACAATTTTCCATTGTCCCATTGGCTAGCTGATCCTTTTCCCGCAGCATCATATAATTGAATAAATACAGTTTGATAACCTGCTTTCAAAGCATAATCGTACATATCATTCATATCATGATATACTGTCTTTCCATACCAACTATCCGCATTACCATTTCTTCCTTGCACAAAGAGAATTGGTGGTTTATTCTCATCATAATTAGCAGGTTTTTGCCCTAAAAACCATTCTCCAGGAGTAAATACTTCTTTATCTGGAAAACCAGTCTTAAGCTCTGTTACAACCTCCGCGTGTACATTTGTACTAAAAACCATCGGACTCATAAAACAAAGTATAATAAATAATGCGATACTCCTTTTCATAATCCCCATTAATATCCCCCTTTTCCTCCCGAAAGAAAGCGCTATCATCCTGTTACACATCAATTGTTTTAAATTCATTTAATCAATTACTTTTCCGATACATTAGGATAAGAAATTAATAGCTGCATTCCTTTCTTATCAAACGTTATTCTCTCAACATTCCTTCATTCCTTTTTACAATAAGCGTTTTGAATATTTCTCAATAAAGCTTTCTCTTCACAAAAAAACTGCGTATAAAAGGTCTCTTTAATAACCTTTTATACGCAGCTTCTTTGTTTACAATCCGATGATATACTCATCATCATATTTATCGTATTGTAAACCAGCTCCAATTTTCAATTCTGTAACTTGATCTCTTAAAAATGGCGCATCTTTTATATTATCCGTTACAATTTCAATTCCATATTTTTTTGTTAAATGTGCTAACTCTATTAAAAACCATTCTCTTCGCAATGCGACTGGAATGTCATACGTTCGTCTTTTCATGTATACTAGCACCTCATTTATTTTCATAAATATAAAGAGTTTCCCCTCTATTTTTGATACACTTTTTAAAATAATACTTCATCATAAAAGGCTAATGAAACATTATAGTATATGCATGTCTGCTTTAAACGTGCTATTGAAAAATAGTATTAAAAACTGGCATAACTTTTAGTTTACATAACAAAATTATGTAATAGTAAAAGGATAAGGCTTGTCCCTCATCCTTTTACTATAGAAATCTAAATTAAGAACATCTTGGTACACCTAAAGCT
The DNA here is from genome assembly GCF_018332515.1 of Bacillus hominis. Lineage (GTDB taxonomy): Bacteria > Bacillota > Bacilli > Bacillales > Bacillaceae_G > Bacillus_A > Bacillus_A hominis. The sequence goes on from NZ_BOQD01000216.1 coordinate 3,333, forward strand.
AAAAATAAGCCTGCTACTCCTGCTGTAATTGGTACTTTCAACGTAATAACATCATCTACCTTCGTTACTAAAAAGTAAGCATTCCCTTCTTGTAACACGCAATTTACTAACAATTGGAATTCCATTTAAATCCCCTCCTTTCAATCTATATAAAATAATTTATGAATTCTATTCCGAAAAGTAATAGGAAATATATCTATTTTTCTTTATATACAAAATAAATGTTTATGTATCTATTAAAATTTTCTAAATTTATATGAAACGTGTATTATCCAATAAATTCCTATATAATCAATAGAGAAAATCTTACAAATGGAGGTATGAAAATGGCTATTTTGAGTAATATTGGTATAGCTTTATTTTTGATTGCTATTATTCTTTTAATCTTATGTATCATTTCATTCTTTAAGAAAAATGGAAAAGCGAAACAATATGGTCGTCCTACTGTTATTCTTTTTATGATTTCAATTCTCTTAATAGGAATGGGCACTACAAAATCTGAACACCCAGTCATCGATTTTTTTGCTACTTTAAGTTTCATTTTATTTATTTTTTTCCTTGTTCTAGCAATCTTATCCGTAATTAAAAAGACTGGTGTAGCAAAAAAACAATTTATTATCACAGCTATTTTATTTGTCATTTTTGTTGCATCATCAAGCATTTCAGCTCCTTCTTCTGAAAAGACGACAGCCACTAGTAATAAGGTTGCATCTAACAATGTAGAACAAAAAGAGAGCGACAAAAAAGAAGATGTAGCAAAGAAAGAAGCGGACGAAAAAACTCAAAAACAAGAAGAGGAAAAGCGCCAAGCTGAGGAACTAACTCGTAAGCAAGAAGATGAGAAACGTCAAGCTGAGGAACTAGCTCGCAAGCAAGAAGATGAGAAACGCCAAGCTGAAGAACTAGCTCGTAAACAACAAGAAGAACAACAGCGTCAAGCTGAAGAACAGGCCCGTAAACAACAAGAAGAGCAACAACGCCAAGCTGAAGAACAGGCCCGTAAACAACAAGAAGAACAGCAACGTCAAGCCGCTGAACTAGCTCGCAAACAACAAGAAGAGCAACAACGTCAAGCTGCTGAGCAAGCTCGCGTACAACAGGAACAACAAAAAGCACAGCAAACTCAAACAAAACCTGCTTCAGGAAATACTAGTAACGCATATTACAAAAATTGTGATGCAGTTAGAGCTGCTGGGAAAGCTCCATTATATAGAGACCAACCAGGATATAGCTCTAAACTTGATCGCGATGGTGATGGAGTCGCGTGTGAAAAATAGTAATAAAAAAGAAGCTTCTAGTAAGCTTCTTTTTTATTATCAGAAACTATTGCGACGAATTACCCTCCTCTCCCTTTTATAAAACTCCTTTTATTATTCTCAAAAATGACACATAATAAGTGATTTAAATCACCACATTGATTTTAATTTATCGCTATTCTTGATCTAGATATTAAATTTAAACTCTATGGAGGCATTCATATGAAACATACATTTACTGAAACTTCAATTATCGGTGAGATTGTAACACAATTCCCAAAGGCTAGTGATCTTTTTAAATCATATAGAATAGACTTTTGTTGTGGTGGTAATAAACCACTTATTGATGCAATTAATGAAAGAAATTTATCAGCATCAGAGGTAATCACAGAGTTAAATACGCTTTATCATAAAACGAAACTATTAAACGAATCTGAAATTGATTGGAAAACTGCTTCTTATCGCGAATTGATTGATTATATTATAAATAAGCATCATCGCTATTTAAATGAAGAGTTGCCACAGTTAAGTCCATATGTGACGAAAGTATTACGCGTTCATGGGGCAAATCAGCCTCATTTAGCTCAAATTCATAAACTATTTCATGAACTTAAGATTGAATTAGAACAACATTTAATTAAAGAAGAAACAGAGGATTTCCCATTAATTTTAGAATTCGAACGAAATCCAACTGATGAAAACTATACAAAGTTACGTAAAGTAGTAGATGAGTTGGAGAATGAACATAACCACGCTGGCAATATTATTAAAGAACTTCGTAAGGTGACAGATGACTTTACTCCACCAGAAGGAGCTTGCGGCACTTATCGCCTTGTTTACCAGCGCCTTGAAGCCATTGAATCTGATTTATTTGAGCATATTCATTTAGAAAATAATATTTTATTTCCGCGTGCAATTACAAAAGCATAAATAAAGTGAAGGACATGAGTATAAATGCTCATGTCCTTCACTTTAT
>NZ_BOQD01000217.1 GCF_018332515.1 Bacillus hominis
ATATATAGCGATACCTTTTATATACTCTTTATTAAATAACACCTTTAACTTCTTCATTCACCGGCCATTTTTCTAATGTATATGCCATTTCCCAAAATGAATATTCATATTGACTACTAAAAATAAAATGTTGTCTCATACGATTACGGTCTGCCTCTGTTACTTTTTCAGCAATAGTATCTAATCGTGTGATTTGCTCTTCTACTAGAGTACGGAACCAATCCGATCCATATGCAGAAATCCATTCTTGATAAATTGGCTCTTCTGGTTGACATTCTTTTAATCGTTCACCGATTTCATAATATAACCAATAACAAGGTAAAATAGCTGCAATAATATCTCCTAAATGCCCTTCATAAGCTGCACGATACATATGAGATGTATATGCATATGCAGTTGGCGCAGGAATAAAATTATCTTTTTCTTCTTTCGTAATCCCTAATTTTTTTGCGAAATTCTCATGTAATGATAATTCAGCTTCATACGTATTTTGTGCATGATGCGCCATACGAGCCGTCGTTTCTAATTCAAGAGCCTTTGCGGCACCTAGCGTTTGTACTCTAGCAAAATGACTTAAATAATACGAATCTTGAAGCACATAATAACGGAAACTAGCTAAATCTAACGTTCCTTCGCCAAGTTTTTTTACAAAAGGGTGATTAAAACTTGCTTCCCAAATTGAATCTACTTCTTTACGTAATGATTGTGAAAAAGTCATTTAAATCCCTCCAATAGTTTATAAAACATAAGTATTTATCCCATATATTAAAGCTGTAAAATAAAAAAACTTTCTTTACAGGCGTAAAGAAAGTGAAATAGACGATATTAATTTATGCATTAAATATCTTGTCTTTCCCACTTCCCTACGCTGGCATTAACCAGATCAGGTACTAAGAGTCTCAAAATTTCATTTGATCTCAGCCTATAAAAGGCCCCCCTAGTGGATAAATATTTAGTTGTCGTATTGTAATTATCATAGCATACTTCGTGGAACTATCAAAAGCTTTAATTGTACAATTATCTTAAAAACCTTCTTCTTTCCTTACTTTTAATGAAGTTTCAATTATCATATCTAATAGTTTACTATAATTAATTCCAGCCGCATCTGCACTTTTTGGCAGTAAACTTGATTGTGTCATCCCTGGTAATGTATTAACCTCCATTACATATGGAATTCCATCCTTCACCATCATATCAACCCTTGCATAAACACTACATTTTAATGCTTTATAACAAGCCAGTGACGCTTTATTTACACGTTCCTGTACTTCAGCTGGAAGTTCTATAACTTCTTCAACTGTACTAGTATCATCATATTTTGCATTGTAGTCAAAAAACTCAGCAGCATGTCGAATTGAAATAATAGGTAACTGTCGCCCATCAAAAATTGAACATGTAATCTCGTCACCTTGTATATACTTCTCAATTACGACTTCAGAATCCCATTCGAATACAGTTTCCAGCATTGAGATTAATTCATTTTTATCATTGACGATCTTTACTCCAACACTTGAGCCACCAGAGTTAGGTTTTACCACTAACGGAAATCCAATCTTATCTAACTCTTCAAGCTTTAAATCATCCATTTTTGTGAGTTCAATCCAATCTGGTGTTTCTACTCCTTCATAACGCAAAATCTTTTTCGAAATATTTTTGTCCATACATATACCGCTAGATAACATATTGCTGCCGCTATATGGAATACCTAAACTCTCAAGCGTCCCTTGAACTGTCCCATCTTCTCCGTATTTTCCATGTAATGCTAGCAATGCAAAATCAATGTCTTTCGCTTTTTCAATTAAATCCATTTTTTCATTTAACGTAATTGGAACTATTTCATACTTACTCTTATCTAAATGTGCAATCATTTCATTCCCAGTCATAATTGATACTTGTTTTTCAGAGGATACTCCTCCCATAATAACGCCAATTCTCATCTTCTCATCTCCAAATTTCATTTTTTAATGTATCACCAATTATTTGAATCCCGCTAACTATTTCTTTTTCTTTCAAACGTGAAAAGCCCAATCGGAAGGTATTCTCTCCTCCTCCATCAGAATAAAAAACATCTCCAGGAGAAAACGTTACGCCTTTCTCATAACACTTTTGTAAAAGTGTGCGGGCATTAATTTTTTCTTCTAACTCTATAAATAAATGAAGTCCACCATCTCCAGTCATTCTTTTAAACGGAATGTACTGATTACATGCCTCAACAGCTAACTCATATTTTTTCTTATAAACAGATCTTGCTTTTTTTAAATATTTTTCAAAATATCCTTCATGTAAATATTGAAACAGAACAGCTTGATCTAACGTAGAAGTGTGAATCGTTCTTGCTCTTTTTACACTTTCTAAATAATGTATCAGTTCTTTATCTGCAATAATCCAACCTACACGTAAACCAGGGAAAAGTACTTTCGAAAAGCTACTAATATAAATCACATTATTACCAGCCCCAGAAAAAGTTAATAATGGCGCTAAATGTGAACCTGAATAACGTAATTCTTCATTAAATCCATCTTCTATAATAGGAATCTTGTATTTTGAAAATAACCTCATCAATTCCGTTCTTTTCTCCGAACTCGTAACAATACCAGTTGGATTATGATAAGAAGGAATTAAATACGCAAAATCAAAATCCATTTCACGCAAACTTTTTTCTACTTCATTCGTATCAATACCATCATCATTCATATTAATCCCATGAACTTCAAGTCCATGTAAACGAAAAAGCTTCAATGCAGCATGGTGAGTTGGGTTCTCACAAATAACACGCCCTGATTTCTTCGATAAAGAAGATAATACAATATCTAATCCTTCTGTAAATCCATTTGTAATTAGAATATCTTTGTTCGAAATATCTACACCTTTCATTTCCATGTAATGAAGTAAATAATTCATTAACGGTCTATAACCTTTTGCATATCCGTAATTCAATACGATATCACCTTCAATGGACATACGAGTAAGAAAAGCTCTTTTGAAATTTTCAACATCAAATAACTTTTCATCTGGGGCTATACTATTAAAAACAATCATTCCTTTTTCCCAGCGAACACCATGTTTCATTAAATCTAATTCATCCGCTAATGCGGTAACTGTATTGAGTTTATTTTTCCAATCTATTTCAACAGACGAGGTGTTAGATATATCCACCTTCGCAACAAAATTTCCTTTTCCTTTAACTGCATAAATTAATCCTTCTTGTTCTAAATCCGCATAAGCAGCGAGTACTGTATTTCTGCTCACAGATAGTAATTCACTCAGTTCGCGGGTTGATGGAATTTTTTGGTTTCCTAACAAATGCCCTTTCATAATCATCTTTTTCAAATAATCCTTTAATTGAATATAAACGGGACGATCTTTTACAACTTTAAAATCCTTAAACAATTCCTTACCCCCTGCAATTATTTTTGCATATTTATTTCCTTCTCAAAAGGTCCACTACATATGTATTTTTTATGCATAGCGGTACGGTTATCAAGCCTATAAATCCTTTCGATATAAATTGATTACATCTTTCAAAGCTGCTGCGGCTGCCCCTCTTGGATTAGAAGCTCCACCAATTGTAGTAACTTTCCCCATTGTATCTGTATAGAACGTGATTCCTTTTTCCGTGCCATTTATATTTGCTAATGGATGTTCTTTCTCTAAATTACAAGGTTGTACACTAAGGTTTACTTTTCCATTATCATCTTTATATGCTGATGCAATTAATTTAATAGATTTACTTTGTTCCTTTGCATTTTGAATTTGTTGCGTTGTAACATGCTCTATTCCGTTTATTTGTATATCTTTGAGTGAATAATCTGTTCCCATTAAACTATTCGTCAAAAGTAATAATTTACAAGCGCTATCTATCCCGCTTATATCTAATAACGGGTTAGTCTCCGCAATCCCTTTATTTTGTGCTTCTTGCAACGCCTCTTCAAACGTCTTATCTTCTTCATACATCTTTGTAAGAATATAATTTGTTGTCCCGTTCAATATTCCTTCTATTTTTTCAATATGACAACCTGCTAAACTTAGTTGTCCAATGTCTAATGTCGGTAACGCAGCCGCAGTTGCACCGCTATACCGAATACGTGAGCCTGAAATACGTGCCGCCTCATTCAGTTCACCCCAAGCTGTAACAAGTGCGCCTTTTGAAATAGCTACTACATCCATATGATTTTCAATTGCTTGCTTCATATATTGTTTCCCTGGATTCCCATTTTTAAGATTTGTAGCAGTTGATTCAACCAATACAGTACCATTTATATTAATCGTTCCGCGGTCCTCTGGATAATGTTCGATATATTTTTCAATTGCAGCAGAACCACTACCATACTCCAATAAATCATTAATCTGCAACCCTTCCTCGTTATGTATTGCAATATTTCTACCTAATACGCCACTTACAACTAAATGAATTCCATATGTTTCATATATATATAAATATTTTTCGTTTAATAATTTTATAAACTCTCTTCCTACTGTCCCATATCCTGATAATACAACTTGAATTTTCATAATATCCCCCCATATTTTTCTGCCAAATCCCTCTTTCAATATAATATAAAGCGCCCTCGAATTCCATCGAGAGCGCTTTATTACCATCTATTTAGATAGTCGGGACAGTTATTCTGCAATTGTTCGGTAAAATGCTTAACCTATCAAGATGGTCTCAATTCACTTTCGTTTCGATATCATTCCATTACTATTTATAGTCATATTATACGAAGGGAAATCATAGAATTGGAATTTACTAATCCATAATGAAGTATCACTTCTCAATAAAACTTGAAAATTAAATTATTCAGATTTACAATTTAATATAACATCCTTATATTAAATTGATATGAAAATTATAAAAAAACTATCTTCATCACTTAAAAAGGAGGAGAAGCGACGTGCAAATTGGATTGAACATAAATACATTATCTCAATCTACTAAAATAACTTCCTCAGGTCTTGAAAATAATACTAATCTTTCTTCTAAACTTGTGAAAAGGAAATCAAATGATCCAATCAAATTTGATATTCGTTCATTTGAAAAAGAAATGAAACAACCTGAGCATAAGTTTAACGAATTAGATTTATGGAAGATGTTGAAAGATAAAGGTGTTCCTTTATGGATCATACTTGAAATGCTACAAAAATCCCGTAAAGAAAAAGAAGCTCAAAATAGTTTGGTTCAAAGTTCAAATGTGGTTGAAGAAACGAGCGAGACTCGATTAAATGAAGTAATGTAAACTATGTTACCTGAGTTATCTATAAACGAAAAAGAGTTCAAGATTGATAAAAATATTATCAACCTTGAACTCTTTTTTTAAGATTTTTCTCCAATCGTTACAAACTGAAAAGATACTTCTCCTTCTAAACCTTTAATTAGCTTTCTTACTTTTACATTTTCATTAATCAATGTATTATCTGTCGACATTTTAGGTTTTTCGTCACCTAAAGATTTTTTCAGATGAAGAAGTTGCATTTTCGTTTCATTTGCTTTTATTTCTTTATATACACTATTTTTCGCTACAATCACATACCATTGAAACCCATAATTACGAGTGTTACCAATCCAAGCATTACTATCATATTTAACGGGAATCTCTCTTCCTTCTATTTCAATACTTTGTATAGTCTTTTCGTCTTCATGTGTAAATAATAGTGAGCCTTCTTTTGGAAAATTCGGTAATGCGTCTATAGGCATAGAACTGGATACATTATCCCGTTTACAAAAAATCTTTTCTTTAATCATCGCTTGCGCAGTAGATTCATTTAATATTAGTACCTTCCCTTTTCCAAATTTACCTGTTTTCACTGAATAAACTTCATTTTCTTTCGTATTTTCCTTATAACGATTAATAATTGGTGAAGTATTATTCTCATCTCCAATGATTAGTACACCGTTAGCTGGGAATAAGTCTTCATTTTTAGAACATGCGCTTAAGCTTATTAAAATTATTATAGTTAACATGAAGATAGTTAGTGTTCTTTTCATCACGGTTCCTTTCATAATTCAATTTTTTTACATAATTTTCTGTAATCTTAATAATTGATATCCTCTATTGTTCCATAGTTTTATACAGCTTTTGTAGGTAACGCCAACGAGTTATAAAGAAATATAAAACTTGTATACATATAAATGAAATTAAAATAACGATAGAGCTATTTAAAATAGAAAAATCGACTAATTGTTGTAATGCCGTATAAGCGACTACAGTATGAATCACTGCAACGACAATCGGTAAGAAGAACATTAATAATAACTGTCTCGTTACAACTTTTTTTAATTCTCGTTTACTTAATCCCATTTTCGAAATCATTTTATATTGCTGTTGATCGCGATCCAAATCAGTATATAATCGAAAATAGATAAAACTAGCAGCGAATGTGAAGAAGACGATTCCGACTAAAACACTTGCCATAAGTAATAATCCATTCGTTTGCTTTGCACTTAACAAATCTAATATTAAAGCTTGAAAGTAGAAATTATCTTTGCTAACATCTTTTTCAAATATACTATTTAATTGGTTTGAAATCTCTTTCGTTTTCATCCAATCATCTACAACAAATCCGTAAGTACGATTTTGATCACCTATATCATCTTGGTCAGGAGAAACAGGAATTCCATCATACACATGATCTTGAACAGCAATATAAATACTTCTAGTATCATGCGGTAAAACTAAATTTTCTACAGCTTTTTTCACACGAAATGTCTTTGTCCAATCTCCTTGAATGACTTCAATATTCTTTTTATAGTCACCATTTCTAAATTCTTGTTTTTGGGATACCATTCCAGGGATTAGTAAAATTTCATCTTCTTTTTCAATCGTTTCTTGTTGATACCCGAGTGCTCTCGCAAGTTCGTTATATTCACTTAACTTTATTACATATACGTTACTTTCTGTATATTTATTTGAAGACGAAGCCATTCGATAAGGAATATTAGCATCAGCAAGATGTTTTTTTATAGTAGAGAGATTTTTCTCTACCTCTTTGTCTGTTTCAAAACTTACATACAGAAATGTATACGGATTTGTCATTCTTACCAATTCTTTATTTCCAAGAGCGGCTGTCGTACCAATTGCTGTAAATGCAACTGCTGAAATAATAGATACTATAAAAAACATCGTTGCATTATCTTTCATACGGTAAATCAATTCTGAGAATGTTAATATATTTGTTCTTTTTAAAAAGAAAGATTCACTCCTTTTCGCAAGATGCAATATATAAACACTACATTGCGTATATAAAAAGTACGTTCCTATAATTACAAGGAGTACACCAATTCCAAGCATAATAAAACTGTGACTTGAGATAAATCGAAATACTGAAATATATCCACAGCCTATACTAATTAAAGAAAGTAGCGATAATACAATTGAAGATTTCGGTTCAGGTTTTGGTTTTTCTTCTGCTTGAATGAGTTCTACAAGTTCTGTTACTTTTACCATTTTAAAAGTAACAAGCGAAACAATTAAAAATAAGAAAAGAAACGTGATGACTGTTAATAGTACCGCTTGCACTGGTATATAGAAAGGCAAACCATTATTGATCATTAATACACTTGCACTTATCAATAAAACTAATTTAGAAAATATGAGACCTATGAGAATTCCTATACAAATTGAACCAAATCCAATTAACATATTTTCAATCAATAATAATTTCTTAAGCTGTCTCATTGACATACCTTGCATCATTAATATGCCAAATTCTTTCTTACGCGTTTTTAAAAACGAACTAACTGAATATAAAATAAAGAAAAATGAAAATACAAAAATCAATCCTTGCGAAATTCTAAATCCCAATGTACCAAATGCACTTATTGTTGCACTTGTCGATTGTAACTCACCTTGTAAATCAGGGTGAAATAATAAAAGAGCATACGTAAAGAAAATCATAATAGAAAATGCACTACTTAAAAAATGAGCAGCATATGTACGCTTATTGCGAAAAATATTATTAAATGCGAACTGACGAAAAGTCATGCCTTTTCCCCCCTAACAAAGAAAGGACATCCATAATCTTTTGATAAAATGCTTGCCTGCTTTCACCACAATAAATTTCGTTATATAGTTGACCATCTTTTATAAATATGACTCTGCTGCAAAAACTCGCAGCATACGGATCGTGTGTAACTAACATCATCGTTGCCTTTTCTTCCTTATTAAGAGTATCTAACATCTCCATTACATCATTTGAAGATTTAGAGTCTAAGTTCCCTGTCGGTTCATCTGCAAGTAATAATTGCGGCTTATGAACGATAGCACGAGCGATTGCTGTTCTTTGAGCTTGTCCTCCTGATATTTCAAACGTTCTTTTACTCAATATATCTGCAATATTTAATTTTTCTGCAATTTCTTCTACTCGTTTGTTCATTTCTTGTACAGAAACACCATCTAATGTCATCGGCAATACGATGTTTTCCTTTACTGTAAGTGTGCTAAGTAAATTAAATGATTGAAAAACAAATCCTAATTGTTTCCTACGGAATAAAGCTAAATCTTCTGATGTCAACTGGAAAGGATTTGTGCCATTTATTAAAATTTCTCCCGATGTTGGAGAATCGATAGTAGATACCATATTTAATAACGTTGTTTTCCCGCTACCTGATGGCCCCATGATCCCTATAAATTCACCTTCTTGAATTGATAAATCAATATCTACTAATGCTTTAAAAGGTATTTTCCCTTTATATACTTTACTAATATTTTTCGCATGTAAAATTTCCATTTCTATTCTCCCTTCATTTGCACTTCTTACAATAGAGTGTAAATGAATTGTCTTATAGCTCATATTGATTCATCTTTCATTTATCTTACACGCTTGTAAGATTTCTAAAAAAACTGACAATAGAACTATTTACAAATTAAAATTAACGCATAACT
>NZ_BOQD01000218.1 GCF_018332515.1 Bacillus hominis
GTATTGTAAAAAACTCTTTACAAATTTAGTATAAAATTGAAAAAGTTTTATGTCCAATGTTTTTTACACATATAATGAAAGTATGTAATATTTTGTTTTGAAGATAAATAAAAAATTACATTACATTTGAATGTAAAAGAATGGGCTCGCATATATTTGGAAGGGATGTCAGATTAATTTAGGGGGTAGTTATGTCTATACTTTTAAAAGCTGGTGCAGATGCAGGAAATAACGGTTTGAAGTTAATGGTTAAAGGGCAAGACCCTATTTTTATTCCGAGTATTTATTCTTTATATATAGGAGAACCTACAGGATTGTTAGATGAGGCAGATGTTTCATTATCAGAATTAGAAAATCACATTGATGTGACTATTAGTTCTCCATCGTTAATGTTAAATAATGTACGGTACATCGTTGGAGAAAAAGTCATTCAAGATCAATTAAAAGGTACTGAGGTGGAGAAGAAATCGAATAAATCGACGGATGAGTTAATGGTTATTACCATACTATCAGGTTTAGCGGTAAGTGCTATGCGTCAAAGTCCAACTTCCAGTCATATTAATATTCGTTATGATTTATCTGTTGCTCTTCCAATGCAACTTATTACACAGGAAATCGCTGTTGAAAATGCGAAACGGTATATGGGCAATCACAAGGTCATATTCCATTATCCAAATGGACGCGATGTTACGATTAATGTTTCTATTGAGTTTTGTAAATGCCTACCTGAAGGCGCTTCTGGGACGTGGGGGATTGTATATGATGAGGAAGGAAATGTTGTGAAACATAAAATAGAATGTGAACAAAATCAAGTTTCAGAAATTGATTTTGTAGATAAAACTTTATTGTCTTTTGATATTGGCGCGGGGACAACGGAAGAAGTTGTTTCATTAGGGGTAAATTTCCGTCCGCAATTAAGTAAAGGATTATCGTACGGTGTAAAAGAAACGTTACTACAAATTATTACGAGGTGGAATCGGAAATATCCTACGAAAACAATTGATAGTATTACAGAATTTAACCAAATTTATTTAAATGAAAAGCACCCAAGAAATGCATTGTTAGTTGAAGAATCGCAGCCAGCGTTTTTAGGTTTAGCAGCACGTGTCGCAACGGATATTATTAACAAAATTGATGATATGAAAGACGATCCATATGTATTTATTTATGGTGGGGGCGCAGTTATTATTAAAAATAGTTTAAAAATGATTTTGAAACAAAAAGGACGCTTGAAAAATGTAATTTTTGTAGATAACCCGTTATTCACTAATGCTCGTGGTCTTTTAGTATATACATGTTCGCCAAAATATAGAGAGCATAAGCAAAAAGAGTTAGGATTCACAAACTTAACGATAAGTTAGTTGGTGGAAGTATGCGATCTAGGCGATATAAACGTGGTGATCGAGTGAAAATAAATATTAATAAATCGGTATCACCTGAAATGATTGCATGGCTTAATAAACAAACTAATCCAACTAATTTCTTTTTCTTTGCAGCCCAGCAATTATTTAAACAAGTAGGAGATATTGATGTATCAAAAACCTTGCCAAGTAGCCATGTTTTTTCTTTATATGTAGAACCATCATCTCTATTAAAAGTTGAAATGAATCCATTTAAAAACGTACCACTAGAAAATAGTAAATCCATCGAAAATGTAAAAAAAAAATCGTGGGAATCTGTTGACCAATTAGATTGCCCATTCTTTTGAACATAGAAAAATATAGGTAGAACCCATCACTATACATACGAATGCAGTGATGGGTTTTTGTTATTGTATCGTAATCTTTATAAAGTGAAACTATAATCAGTGGGGGTTTTGTTCATCCCCCACTGATTATTAGTTGAA
>NZ_BOQD01000219.1 GCF_018332515.1 Bacillus hominis
CGTTTGAAAGTTGAGTTTCATTTACCAAAATGGCCTTTATTACCTTTAGCAAATGCCTTTTTAAAAGTTCGTGACGGCTATACAATTCGTGAAGTTTCACCAATTGATTGTATAAAAAATATTAACAATCCTGTTCTCTTTATTCATAGTAAAGATGATGACTATATTTTATCTGATATGACAAAATCACTTTATGAAGCGAAAGAAAATAATAAACAGCTTTATATTGCAGAACATGGTGCACACGCTTGCTCTTATAATGAAAATAAAGAAGAGTACGAAGATGCCATCGATCAATTTTTAAACACATATGTAAAAGAAACAAAAAACAGGCTTGCATAAGCCTGTTTTTTTACTGCGCTAAAACGTCTGTAACTTGTTCCATATTTTCAGAAATCCACTTTACTGCCTCGTCTAGCGTTTGGAATTCCGTCGTTTGAAAAGTCACCTCATCTTGAAGTAACCAAACATCTTTCGGTTCTTGGCCTACACCTGCAATGGACCAATGAAGTAAACTATATGGATGATTATCATTCAAAAATGATGCCCATGTGCGCTCATTTGCAATATTTTGTAGTGTTTGTAATTTTTTATCCATCTTTCGTCACCTTACTCTAGTCAGTTATAAAAACTATTATAACACTCTCTTCTCTCTCAAACAAAGTGCTCTTTTTATATTGTCAAGTACTTCCCTTGATTATATGATGAGATTAAGCGTTTGGAAAGGAGGGATAACGTTGGCAAAAGTACAAATTAAAGTAAATGATAATGGCTCTTTTCGCGTTACAGGGGACGTGGAACTAGTTGACTCACAAGGGAATGTATTTCCTGCAAAACCGGCATTTTCTTTATGTCGTTGTGGTTTATCAAAAAACATGCCTTATTGCGATGCTTCGCATAAAGGAAAATTCGAGTCTGTTGTTAGAGCACCAGAGGCAGAATAAATATTTAAAGAGCATGCACATTTATTTGTGCATGCTTTTTCTTTTGATCAAAGCCTATACAGCCCTTTCCCTTTCAACATTTCTATTACTTTCGTCCCCATTCAAACCGGCATGTATTTTCACACAATTCTTCACATTCAAATATTTTTTGCTAGCCTTTTTTCTTTTTTGTGCTATAATTTGACCAAACAACATCCTTCGGGGTCGGGTGAAATTCCCAACCGGCGGTGATGAAGTGAAAACTTCTAAGTCCGTGACCCGTTTTCAACTCGAAAACGGTGGATCTAGTGAAACTCTAGGGCCGACAGTATAGTCTGGATGGGAGAAGGATATGTTTTCTAGTAATTTTATATAGCGAATACACTTTTATTTCAGTATGCATATTTTTAAAGTTTCATTTTGACTCTTTATATATGTTTTATTTTGTATACTTATGTTTCTATACTGAAATAAAAAGATACGACTAGCGTTTGAAAAACTCGATATTTTGCTAGGTTTTTTCCTTATGCCAAAATATCAGTCATCGTTAGGTTTCTTTCCTATACTTTCGTATTCGAACTATATTTCTAGAAATCACGTCTCCCAAACCCCAAGGATTTTATATCCTTGGGGTTTTTTGATTTTTTCAGGAGAGGTGAAGAGAATGACAGATCAAGAATATATGAGGATTGCCTTGCAGTTAGCACAAGGTACAACCGGCCAAACAAGTCCAAATCCTATGGTTGGTGCTGTTGTTGTAAAAGATGGAAACATCATAGGAATGGGGGCTCACTTGCGTGCTGGTGAAGAACATGCTGAAGTTCATGCACTTCATATGGCTGGTGAAAAAGCAAAAGGTGCTACCGTTTATGTAACACTTGAACCGTGTAGCCATTTTGGAAAAACACCACCTTGCTGTGAATCACTCATTGAAAAAGGAGTTCAGCGGGTTGTAATTGCTACCCTTGATTGCAATCCACTCGTTTCTGGTAATGGAAAAAGGAGATTAGAAGAAGCAGGAATCGAGGTAACTACTGGTGTTCTTGAGGCGGAAGCAACTTTATTAAATCGATACTTTTTTCACTATATGAAAACGAAACGTCCCTTTGTAACAATAAAAACAGCAATGAGCTTAGATGGAAAAACAGCTACTGTAACCGGTGAAAGCCAGTGGATTACAGGTGAAGAAGCACGTGCTGATGTTCACCAATATCGTCATATGCATGATGCTATCCTAGTCGGTGTGAATACAGTTTTAACTGATAATCCACATTTAACAACAAGGATTCCTAACGGGGGTAAACATCCTATACGTGTTATTTTGGATACCCATTTACGAACGCCACCATCTTCCCATGTCATGACAGATGGTTTAGCACCGACATGGATTATTGTCGGTAAGGATGTAAATAAAGAGAAAATAGCTTCTTATGAATCTGAAAATATAGCTATATTCCAAATGAAAACGAAACAAATTGAAATCCAAGATGTCTTATACCTACTCGGCGAGAAACAGATACTTTCTCTTTTCGTCGAAGGTGGTCAAACAGTGCATGCAAGTTTCCTACAATCAAACAATTTCAATGAAATTGTAACGTATATAAGCCCGAAATTAATTGGCGGGAAAGATGCTCCTACTTTATTTGGAGGAAATGGTTTTTCAAAATTACAAGATGCACTTTCCTTGAAAATTCAAGAGATGAAACAAATTGGCGATGATATAAAAATCGTTGCGAATGCTCAAAGTGAGGTGACGAAATGTTTACAGGAATTGTAGAAGAATTAGGAACGATAACAAACATGCAACAAAGCGGAGAAGCGATGAAGTTAACGATCCATGCAAACAACATTTTATCAGATGTAAAGTTAGGTGATAGTATCGCGGTTAACGGTATTTGCTTAACCGTAACGAGTTTTACACCTACTTCATTCACTGTTGATGCAATGCCTGAAACGATGAAATCAACATCACTTCGCCTGCTTAAATCACACTCTAAAGTAAATTTAGAGCGGGCCATGGCTGCAGATGGACGGTTCGGTGGACATTTCGTTTCAGGACATATTGATGGCATCGGAACGATTTTAACAAAAAAACAACACTACAATGCCGTCTATTATAAAATAGCAATTTCTGATGAATTACTACGCTATTGTTTGCATAAAGGATCCGTTGCTGTTGATGGAACGAGTTTAACGATATTTGATATAGACGATTCTTCTATTACCATTTCACTCATCCCGCACACAGTAAGCGAATCTGTTATCGGGGACAAGAATGCTGGAGATATCGTAAACATTGAGTGTGACATGATTGGTAAATATATCGAACGCTTTATTACTAAACCTGTAAAAAGAACAGATTCAATGACCGAAATCTTTTTACAAGAAAACGGATTTCTATAAGGGGGAAGCATAATGTTTCATCGTATTGAAGAAGCTCTAGAAGATTTAAAACAAGGAAAAGTCGTTATCGTATGTGATGATGAAAACCGAGAAAATGAAGGCGATTTTATTGCTTTAGCAGAGTACATTACACCAGAAACGATTAATTTTATGATTACACACGGTCGTGGTCTCGTTTGCGTACCGATTACGGAAAGGTACGCAGAACGTCTACAGTTAGAACCAATGGTTTCTCATAATACGGATTCACATCATACTGCTTTTACAGTAAGCATCGATCACGTTTCTACAACAACAGGCATTAGTGCTCATGAGCGCGCTACGACAATACAGGAATTATTGAATCCCGCATCTAAAGGAACTGATTTTAACCGCCCTGGACATATCTTTCCATTAATTGCGAAAGAAGGTGGCGTCCTTCGCCGCGCAGGTCATACAGAAGCTGCTGTTGATTTAGCAAAACTTTGCGGAGCTGAGCCAGCTGGCGTCATTTGCGAGATTATAAATGAAGATGGGACGATGGCACGTGTACCTGATTTAATGCAGTGTGCAAAACAATTTGATATAAAAATGATTACAATTGAAGATTTAATTGCTTATCGCCGCCATCACGAAACACTTGTGACGAGGGAAGTGGAAATTACATTACCTACAGATTTCGGTACTTTTCATGCAATTGGCTATTCTAACTCATTAGATATGAAAGAACATATCGCGCTCGTAAAAGGTGATATTTCAACAGGCGAACCTGTACTTGTACGCGTTCATTCAGAATGCTTAACAGGAGATGTATTTGGTTCGTGCCGCTGTGATTGCGGACCACAGCTACATGCTGCACTTGCTCAAATTGAGCATGAAGGAAAAGGTGTTCTTCTCTATATGAGACAAGAAGGACGAGGCATCGGCCTTCTTAATAAGCTTCGCGCTTATAAGTTACAAGAAGAAGGGTTAGATACTGTAGAAGCAAATGAAAAACTTGGGTTCCCAGCTGATCTTCGTGATTATGGTATTGGCGCTCAAATTTTAAAAGATTTAGGCTTACAAAGTTTACGATTATTAACGAATAATCCACGAAAAATTGCTGGCTTACAAGGTTACGATTTAGAAGTAACCGAGCGTGTACCTTTGCAAATGCCAACAAAAGAAGAAAATAAAACGTATTTACAAACGAAAGTAAATAAATTAGGACATTTACTAAACTTATCCCGCATTAACGGGCAGTAAAACTCCCACCTCAAAATTCGGCTGGAGCAAAGAAGTTAGGTGGGAGATCAACTGCCCGTAAACGCCCGATTGGTTCAACTAATAATCAGCGGGGGATGAACCCCCCCACTGATTATAGTTTCACTTTATAATTAAAGGAGAGATAAATTATGGTATTCGAAGGTCATTTAGTTGGTACAGGATTAAAAGTTGGGGTTGTTGTTGGGCGCTTTAATGAGTTTATTACAAGTAAGTTACTTGGCGGAGCTTTAGATGGGTTAAAGCGTCACGGTGTAGAAGAGAATGATATTGATGTTGCATGGGTTCCTGGTGCATTCGAAATTCCTTTAATTGCTAAAAAGATGGCAAATAGCGGAAAATATGATGCTGTTATTACATTAGGTACAGTAATTCGCGGTGCTACAACACATTACGATTACGTTTGTAATGAAGTAGCAAAAGGTGTTGCGTCTTTATCACTACAAACGGACATTCCAGTTATTTTCGGTGTATTAACGACAGAAACTATTGAACAAGCGATTGAACGCGCAGGTACAAAAGCTGGTAATAAAGGATATGAATCAGCAGTTGCTGCGATTGAAATGGCTCATTTATCAAAACAATGGGCTTAAAAAAAGAGGCTGCGGCCTCTTTTTTTTATTTTCCCAGCTTTTTTCGTACATCTTCTATTAATTCATCCATCGTTTTTCCTTCTGTTTTTATACGAAGAGTTTGTGCCGTTCTCCACACATTTTCTCTTTTTTCCGCTTCTTCTATAATAGAAATTTCCTTCCTCACTTCTTTTAAATCTTTTCCTTCTGTTTCAAGTCCAAAATGTTCAGCTTTCGTTCGAAAATGTTGCTCAATTCTTTGTTGCATTTCTTTTTGTTCAGGATTTTCAGCCGCCTTAACTGGATCAGCACTTATCGCTTTTATTAAAATTAGACAAGTCATAATAGCTAATATGTATTTGTACATGTAAAATCCTCCACCCCGATATAAATTACATTTTTACTATGTACAATTAGGGCTTGGAAAATTCGTCCACAAAATTATTTTTCTCGTCCAAAAGCGACTACTATCAAGCGTTAATGGACTTTTATTACATTTTATTTACAAAAAAAGCAAACCCTTTAAAGAGTTTGCTTTTCATCTATTTTATAGCGCACATTCTTCAATCTCAAATCCTAAATCTTCAATCATACCCCAGTCCGCAGTCGGCTCTTGTCCAGCTGTTGTTAAATAGTCCCCGACAAAGATAGAGTTTGCTGCAAATAAACCAATTGGCTGTACAGAGCGTAAATTAAGTTCTCGACCGCCTGAAATACGAATTTCTTTTGTTGGATTTACAAAACGCATCATCGCTAGCACTTTTAAACATTCTACAGGTGATAATTCTTTTTGTCCTTCAAGCGGAGTACCCTTTACAGCAACAAGGAAATTACATGGAATAGAATCCGCATCTAAACGTTGTAATTCAAATGCAATTTCAGCGCGCTGTTCAATCGTTTCTCCCATTCCAAAAATCGCCCCAGAGCATGGAGAAATACCGGCTTGCTTCGCTTTTTGGACTGTATCAACACGATCGTCATACGTATGCGTTGAACAAATGCTATCATAATTATTGGCATGCGTATTTAAATTGTGGTTATAACGATGCACACCAGCTTCTGCTAACTGACCTGCTTGATCTTCATTTAAAAATCCTAAACAACAGCAAATTTTTAAATCTGTCGTTTCACGAATTTCCTTAACTGCTCCAATAACGTGATTTACTTCTTTATCCGTCGGACGACGACCAGATGCAACAATACAATATGTACCTGCTTTACGTCTAATTGCTTCGTGCGCTCCTTCAACAATTTTCTCTTGTGTTAACCATGCATATTTATCAATCGGTGCTTCTGAAATAATAGACTGTGAACAATACCCGCAATCTTCAGGACATAATCCAGATTTCGTATTTATAATCATGTT
Organism: Bacillus hominis; assembly: GCF_018332515.1. Classification (GTDB taxonomy): domain Bacteria; phylum Bacillota; class Bacilli; order Bacillales; family Bacillaceae_G; genus Bacillus_A; species Bacillus_A hominis. The sequence continues at coordinate 6,507 of NZ_BOQD01000219.1, forward strand.
CAACTTTACTTTCTTACCAAAATGATGATGGCGAATGATGTAAGCTGCATTCATAATTTCTAAAACCTCTGTATCATCAGCTTCTAATATTGCAATTGCATCTTCTTTCGTAATCATTTTCTCTTCTACTACGTCGTATGCAAGTTTTTTCCAATCCCTTTTTGTTTGTACTTGTTTCATTTCATCTCTTCCCCTCTTTTGTTATATACGTAAATAAAGCATGATATGTTGCTACTATCCCTTCTTTTTCCGTGAAGTCTCTTTCGTATATACGAAGCATCGTACGAAAGAGTGAAGGGCTTTGACAATAAGACTCTTCATTACTATTGGTCGCTCCTATTTTTCGAATAGAATGTAGGAACTCCCTAACTTCTGCAAAACTCTCTATGTAACATGTTTCAGAAACATGCACATCCCCTGTTTCTATCTTGCATATATGAAGCAACTGATCTTTCGAATAAAAACGTTGACCAATCAAAGTTTCATTTTGAATATTTTTTTCCTCTTTCGCTCGCTGAAACGAAGCATGGAGCTCTTGAAAAGTTTCTTGTCCAAAGGTGGAAAAGAGTACTATCCCATCTGTAGACAAATGATGAAATAAATTTCTTATCACTTGTTTTACATTGTTAAGCCATTGAAATGTGGCATTTGAAATTATGACATCATACGATTCTTCTAATCGTAAACTTTCGATATCCTCACAGTGAAACGTTACGTTTTCGATATTTTGTCTAGTTTTTGCAACCGCAATCATGCTTTCAGCAAAATCAATGGCTGTAATATGCGCTTTCGGAAATAAGTTTGATAATTGCTCTGTGACATACCCTGTCCCGCATCCAAGTTCTAAAATACGTATTGATGATGTTTCACTATATCGCCGATTCAATATAGAAAGTAACGAATGTGCCATCTTTTTCTGTACATTTGCATATTGATCGTAGGATACAGCTGCCCCGTTAAACCGTTTTTGCAGTAACGTTTTGTTGATCATGTCGTATCCCCTCTACAAATTGGATAATTTCATTTGCGCAATATTCAAAATTCGTTACACATAATGCATGACCAGCCCCGCTTACTACTTTTAGCGTAGCATTCGTATTCTCCATCATATTATGAGCTGCTGATAATGGACATATCACATCCTGTTCTCCATGAAGAAGTAACAACGGGACTTTGATATCTGTTAATTCGTTTCTCATATCTGTTTCTATTAAATAATCTAAGCCTAATTGTAAAGACTGAATCGAGTCCCCTTTAAAATTCAGCGCAATCTCTTTAAAACTCGTATTCTCCTTCAGCTCATTTTTTGTAAACATATTTTCATAGAAACGATTCAAAGTATCTTCTTTCTTTCTCGTTAAATTTTTTTTCATACGTTCTACATGCAAAGAATTCCATCCGCTTGTATAGTCGCTCGTATTTGTAAATTTAGTAGTACCACCAATTAGTACGATACCTTTTGCCTTAATCTTTTTATAAGCTTGTACTGTCGCCAATGCTCCTAGTGACCATCCAACTAAAATTACATTTTCATCATGTGCTACATCTATTATTCGTCCCGCAAATTCACTTTTCTCTTTCACGTTACGCCAATCTATGCATTGAACAGGATATCCTTTAAAATACGGAAGTACTAAAGTCCAAACACATTCTTCCATTCCCCACCCAGGAATAAAAATAATCTTTAGCTCTTTCATACGAAAAACCCCTCTTCTTTACCAATGCGTATAATATGCTGAATAGCCCATTTTAAATCAGCTATTGTATGTTGTGACGTAACTGCAAAGCGAATTCGGGAACTCCCAACCGGAACAGTTGGCGGACGAATTGCAATGGCTGCGATACCTACCTCTTGTAATCTTTCACTAAACCGTAAAGCATTTTCATTTGAACCGACTACAATTGGTACAATATGAGTTGAGCTATTCCCAATATCAAAACCAGCCTCTCGTAAATGAGTCCTGAAATATGCACCATTCGCTATAAGGTTCTCTCTTCTTTCGTTATCTTCTTTTACAATCTCAATTGCTTTTTGCACTGCTCCTAATGTTCCTGGTGGTAAAGCTGTAGTAAAAACAAAGCTTCTCATCATATTTTGTAAGTACTCTATATAAATTGCATCACCTGTTAAATACGCACCATAACACCCTAAAGCCTTACTAAACGTCCCCATATGTATATCAATTTTTTGAGCAATATCTTTTTCTATATGAGATAATCCAGCTCCGCCGATTCCATATATTCCACTCGCATGTGCTTCATCAACTATAATGATTGCCCCGTATTTCTCTTTCAGCTTCACTAAATCTCTCAAATATGCAGTATCACCATCCATACTAAAAACAGTATCTGTTACGATTAATTTCCTCTTTTCAGGTGACGCTATTTTCAACATCTTCTCTAAATGATCCAAATCATTATGACGATACCTCTTATGTTCTGCTCCGCTTAATATAATTCCATCAACAATGCTTGCGTGATTTAATTTATCACTAAAAACAATATCATGACGACCAGCTAAAGAAGATATAGCACCTACATTTGCTGTATACCCACTATTTACGATTAACGCTCTTTCAGTATCTTTCCAGTTGCATATACTTCTCTCAACCTCTTCATACAGTGGATAATTTCCCACAACGAGACGAGAGGCAGTTGCACCAGTTCCATATTTTCGCGTGCAGGCAATAGCAGCTTCTTTTAACCTTTCATCTCCAGCTAATCCTAAATAATTATTTGACGCTAAATTTAACATCCTTTTTTTATCTCGAATAAGCCATTTCTCTTCTGCTTGCTCTGTTACATGTAAATTACGATACTGCCCTTGCTCATGTAATTGTTGTAATTTAGATTGAAGATGTGTCCGCCACATTTGATTCATTTTGAATGAACTCCTCTAATTTCGAGATCATAATATATTCTTTTGCAGATTCTAATACTTCTTCCCGAGTAAATTCACCTGCAAAGAATGGTAATAAACCTAAAACCGGTACTCCGCTTAATTCTTCAATCATCTCTTTATTCTCTTGCACTCTTTCCATTTCAGACTCTATACAACCAGATAAAATTACACCTGCTACTTTTAAACCATGTGCTTTTGCATAAGAAATTGTTAAGACAGTATGATTCACTGTCCCTAGCGTAGGACGTGCTACTACAATAAGAGGAAGCTGTAATTCTTTTGCAAAATCGATTACTAAAGCATCTTCTGTATATGGGACTGCAAGCCCACCAGCCCCTTCTACAAATAGGCTATTAAACTCTTTTAGTAGTTCATTATAGTGCTCAGTAATTTCTTTTAACATTACTGTCCTTCCAGCTCTTTTCATAGCAAGTCTCGGAGCGAGTGGTTCTTCAATAGAATACGGACAAATTTCTTCTTCTCTTGTCGGTACACCCGATAAGGCTTTTAACCTTGCTGCATCTCCCTCTGCGTTTGATGCAGCATGTCCACTTTGCAATGGTTTATATACCCCTACGTTATATCCCAATTCTCTAAATACACCTGCTAACGCACCTGCAACCACAGTTTTTCCAACTTCAGTATCAGTTGCCGTTATGAAAAAACCACTCATTATTCTCCCTCCGTAACATCCGAGATTGCTTTATATAAAATGCGTAACATCTCATCAATTTCAGCAATTGTAGATGCAAGAGGAGGCATAAATACAATGGTGTTACCAAGCGGACGTAAGATCATGCCTAACTCTCTTGAACGTTTACACACTTGAACACCGACTCTTTCTGTCCATTCAAACGATTCTTTCGTTTCTTTATTTTTCACAAGTTCAATGCCAATCATTAACCCGCACTGACGAATATCACCTACGTGCTTATATTCATTAAGCGCTTCTAATTGCCCCGCTACATATTCTGTTTTATGCGCAACAGATTCTATTAAATTAGTTTTTTCATATAGTTCTAGATTCGCAATTGCTACCGCACACCCTAACGGATTACCTGTGTAACTATGCCCATGGAAAAATGTTTTTTGTTCCTCATACTCTCCTAAGAAGGCATTATATATTTCGTCTGTCGTTACCGTAACAGCAATCGGTAAATATCCACCTGTTAAACCTTTCCCAGCTGTTAAAATGTCCGGCATCACATTTTCATGTTCACACGCAAACATTTTCCCCGTACGCCCAAATCCAGTCGCTACCTCATCTGTAATAAATAAAACATTATATTTTGTACATAAATTACGTAGCCCTTTTAAATATCCTTTTGGCATTGTAATCATGCCTCCAGCACCTTGCATTAAAGGTTCTACAATAATTGCTGCAATTTCTTCATGTTTTTCTTTCAGCAATTCTTCCATTTCTTCTAAATGCTTATTCACAATTTCTTCCTTGTTATTTCCATAAGGAGAACGATATGTATACGGATACGGCATTTTAATTGCCTCAAATAATAGTGAACTATACACTTGGTGAAACAAGTCTATCGCTCCTACTGAAACTGCTCCAATTGTATCACCGTGATACGCTTCTTTTAATGTAACAAATCTTTGTTTTCTCGGTTTCCCTTTGTGCTGCCAATATTGAAAAGCCATCTTAATTGCAATTTCAACAGCTGTTGAACCAGAATCTGAATAGAATACTTTCTTCAAACCTTCTGGTACAACATCAATTATTTTTTCTGCTAATAAAATAGATGGAACGTTAGCAAGTCCTAACATAGTAGAATGGGCAATTTTATTTAATTGCTCACGAATTGCCTCATCTAGTTCCGGTACTTGATGCCCATGAACATTTAACCAAATAGACGAAACACCGTCCCAATATTCATTTCCATTTACATCGTATAGCTTTCTTCCCTCTCCCCGTTCAATAATGACAGGATCTTCTTCTAAATAATCCTTCATTTGTGTAAATGGATGCCATACGTAAGCTTTATTTTTCTCCGATAATTCTTCATATGTATAAAACGATTTTTCAGTCGTATTACTATTTACAGTCACAATTGCCACCCCTAATGTTAACTTGTTTATAAATATAGTTAACATTAAAATTAAATAACTGTCAATTATTTTTAAATCAAATAGTTCTTAAAAAAGAACAACTTATCATACGATAAGTTGTTCTACTTTCCATGTTGTATCTTGCCAATTTCTAAAATAATCTCTTCATCTTTTTTTCCTTCTGTATCAATTCCAAGTTGTTTTGCATGTTCAATTAATAGATCGTGGCGCTTCTCAAATCTTGCGGTATTTACTTCTTTTGTAACCTCTTCTTTTGTTTTCCCCTCAGTAGAAACTCCTAGTTTCACAGCTGCTTTTTCCATCGATTTCTTCTCTTCAGTTTCTTTCACTTTCTTCACTTCTGACTGCTGTATTTGCTTTTGTTTCGACTGCTCTGATTCAGCTGCAAAAGCTGTGTAAATTCCAGCACTTCCGCCAACGACTAGTAAGGTGGTAAAAAGAATTATTTTTTTCTTCACTCTTTCCTCCCCTTTCAAATTCATTATAACGCACATTTTTACAGTATTAAAAACATTTCTCCTTTATTTCCCTAAAAAATATTAAACATTTTTATTGACATGTATGATGAATATATGATAAAAATTTAACTAACATCATATGAATCGGCGTTGATAGGATTTAGTAGTATTTCGTTTTCTGATTTCAGAGAGCTGGTGGTCGGTGCAAACCAGTACAGAGCGATTTATGAATTACCCCCTGGAGCTTCTTTTACGAAACGTGAGGAGTAGTGAAAGACGGTTTAGACCGTTATGTCTAAAGAGTGGTGAAACGAAACTGTTTCACAATTTAGGGTGGTACCGCGAATTTTTCGTCCCTGCATATATTGCAGGGGCGTTTTTATTTTATGAACGCATATCATACGACCCTTTATTTTGTGATACATTCCTTTCACAAGCTAGGGTGGTACCGCGATTTCTTCGTCCCTGCATAATTATATGCAGGGACGTTTTTTTATCCAATCATTTCCGTATCATATTGAGATGTTGACAATTACCGGTAATTTGTCGCAAAATTCTAAATTTTAGAAGGAAATATACAATATTGGCGAATTTTATATAAAAAAAGACTATTTTAGATTAATTAGGAGGGGAAAACAATGGTTTCAAAAATGGAATCTATTCTTTTAACATTTTTTATCTTTTTCTGTATTGGTTTTAGTGTTATTCAATTAGAAGTTTCACCACACATCCCAATTTTATTTGGTATCGTTCTTTTATTAGCATTTGGATTTATGAAAAAAATCTCTTGGTCTACTATGGAAAAAGGGATGATCAGTAGTATTTCAGCTGGTATTCCATCTATATTTATTTTCTTACTTGTAGGAGTATTAATTAGTGTTTGGATCGCAGCTGGAACAATTCCAACTTTAATGGTATACGGCTTCCAACTTGTATCTCCAAAAATTTTCGTTCCGACTGTTTTTGTTGTTTGTGCAATTGTTGGAACGAGTATCGGTAGTGCGTTTACAACTGCTGCAACTGTAGGTCTTGCCTTTATGGGCATGGGTACTGCCCTTGGATACGACCCGGCTCTTATCGCTGGCGCAATTATTTCTGGTGCATTCTTTGGAGATAAAATGTCTCCTTTATCTGATACAACAAATTTAGCTCCAGCTGTAACGGGTGTAGATTTATTTGAACATATTCGTAACATGCTTTGGACGACAATTCCAGCTTTCATTATTGCTTTTATTGCATATTTCATTTTAGGAAGTGGATCTGGAGGCAATGTTGATTTCACATCCTTTATTAGCACGTTAGAAAAAAATGCAACAATTTCTATCGTTACACTGATTCCAATTTTATTACTGTTCCTATTCGCATTTAAAAAGGTTCCAGCAGTTCCAACATTACTTGCAGGAATCGTAGTAGGAATCATTATTCTCTTTATTTTTAAACCTAGCACTTCTTTAGCTGATTTAATGAAAATTATGCAAGACGGTTACGTTTCTAAAACTGGTATAAAAGATATTGATAGCTTATTATCTCGCGGTGGTTTACAAAGTATGATGATGTCAATTGCTCTTATTTTCCTAGCTCTTTGTATGGGAGGATTATTACAAGGAATGGGTATCATCACGCAGCTGATGAATATCATCTCTAGCTTCGTAAAAACTAGTACACGCTTAATTATCTCTACTGCATCAACTGCAATTGGTGTAAACTTCTTACTTGGTGAACAGTACTTATCCATCGTTTTAACTGGACAAGCATTCGCTAACAAGTACGATGAAGTCGGTTTAGAACGTCGTAATTTATCACGTGTACTAGAAGATGCAGGTACAGTTATTAACCCGCTCGTACCATGGGGAGTAAGTGGCGTATTCTTAACAAACGTCCTTAGTGTTCCAACACTCGATTATGTTCCATACGCAATCTTCTGCTTAGCTTGTCCAGTCTTAACAATTATTGTTGGTTTCACTGGGTTTGGTCTTTCATGGAAGAAAGAAAAAACAGTACCAGTTTCATAATATAGAAGTAAAAAAGGATTACCATAACTGGTAATCCTTTTTTGTATAATACTATTTATTTACTTTCTTTCTTCTAAATAACATAAGTAAGCCAGCTCCAACAAACGCAAGGCCAGCTCCAATTGTAGAAGCCACACTTGTACCTGTTTTCGGTAAATCACGTTCCTCTTTATTTTCACTTACTTTTGTTGTTTCTTTTTCATTTTGAGTATCTGTTGTAGTTTGTTCAGATCCTGCATTGTTTCCATCTTGTTTTGGTTCATTTCCATTATTTCCATCACCTGTTGGTGGTGTCGTTGGATTCTCCCCATTATTTCCATCACCTGTTGGCGGTGTCGTTGGATTCTCTCCATTATTTCCATCACCTGTTGGCGGTGTCGTTGGATTCTCTCCACCAGTTTCCTTATCACCGTCGTTCTTCTTCGTTATATCAATTGCATATTTAGCGAATTCATTTTCAGATGGTCCAACATATGATATTTTTCCATCTTTCTTTATATATTTTTGTGCATTTGGTGAAGAATCAAATGTTGTATTTAATTTATCTGCAATAATCGGTTTAAACGCCCAATTTTGATCTGCTGCTGGATTAATAACTGGTGTTTCTTGCATATACTTCACAATAACTTGACGCGTTTCATCTTGTGATTGGTATACAACCTCCCCTTTACTTACACCAGGGAACGTTTGGCTACTTCCACGATAGTTATTTGTAGCAACGATAAACTCTTGGTTGTCAGCTACAGGCTTACCTTCATACGTCATATTTACAATACGATTCGTATTTGCATTTACAACTTTTCCATCTTTATCATATTTCGCCGGCTGCGTCACATCAATTTCGTATTTTAAACCATCTAAAACATCAAAATTATATGTAGGATAGCCTACATTTACTAGTGGCTGTTCTTCTGTTTTCTTTGGATCAATTTGATTAAATTGACCTGCAGACATTTCAAGCCATTCTTTCACTTGTGCTCCACTTACTTTTACAGCATATAATGTATTTGGATATACGTATAAATCTGCAACGTTTTTAATCGCTAAAGTTCCAGCTGGAATATCAGTATAATATGTAGCACCGTTTCGGCCACCCGCTTTAAATGGTGCCCCTGCAGATAAAACTGGAATTCCTTTATACTTACTGTATTGTCCATTTTCAGCAAATAACTTCTCAACGTACCATTTTTGTGCATTTGTCACAAGTTGCACTGAAGGATCATCTTGTACTAATGAAAAATAACTATTGATTGGCGCTGTCGTTTTACCTACAGCTGTATTTACATAATCAATTGTCGCTTTATGATCATCTTTAATTTCATTAACTAGTTTTTGATCAGATTCTACTAATGGATTACCTTTACTATCAGCGATCGGACGAAGTTGTGGCTTCGATTGCTCTTTTTGTACTTCCCATTTTCCGTTTACCTTTTTCAATTGCATATCGATAATACCTAAGTTACTGCCAAAAACACCAGGCATTACAACTGGAACCCCATTAAATACATCCTTCACTTCAGTATGTGAATGTCCCATTAATACTGCATCTACACCAGGAACTTCTGTTAAATAAAACGATGCGTTTTCCATCCCAACATTGTATCCGCTCTTATCAACACCTGAATGAGCTAATGCAACGATAACGTCTGCACCTTCTTCTTTCATTTTCGGTACCATTTTCTTCGCTGTTTCAACAATATCTTTTGCTTTAACTTTTCCTTCTAAATTCGCTTTATCCCAGTTCATAACTTGAGGTGGAACAAATCCCATTACACCAATCTTCACCTTTTGCTTTTGACCCGCTTCATCTTCTACTTCTTTTTCAATAATATGATATGGTTTAAAGTAATTTTGGTCGTTCTCTTCATTATTATCATGATCATCTTTATAAACATTCGAGTTAATAACCGGGAATGCCGTTTTACTAATCACTTTGTTTAAATAGTCTAAACCATAGTTAAATTCATGATTTCCTAGAGAGATGACGTCATACTTCATTAAATTCATTAAACGATATAATGGATGTACATAACTAGGATCAACAGGATTCTGCGGATCATTGATTTTATTCGCCACATAATCCCCAAGCGGCGTCCCTTGTAATGCATCCCCATCATCAAATAGGACAGAGTTCTTCGCTTCTTCACGTGCTTTATTAACAAGTGTTGCTGTTTGCACGAGACCTACTTTATTATCTGTTTTCGTTTGATAATAATCGTAATTCATTAAGTTAACATGAATATCCGATGTTTCTAAAATTCGTAAGTTAACTGTACTCTCCCCAGATTGCTCCTCCGCATGAACTGTTGTTGGCAAGACTTGTGGCGCTATAACACCAATTGCAAGTGTTGCTCCAGCTAGCATTTTTTTTGACTTTTTCACAAAAAATCCCCCTTATACAATTACCCCAAAATAATGAAATGAATCTCTATCAGTCCCTAATCACATGCCTTTTTCTTCTATTAGAGCGATGATTTTCACCTTATCTGACATTATCATATCTAAAGTTCTTTCATATCGTCAATATTTTTTGACATACTTCTACAAATTTTCTGTAAAGTTATTGTAAAGTTTTCATAAACATATAATATGCCCTTACATTACTTATACTGCTGAATATGATACAATTACCAATTACAAGGAGGATGAATTTATGAAAAAAGTCATCTTAACAATTGTTTGTCTCCTCCTTCTAATCATTTCTTATTCTAATTTTGAAAAGAACGATGAGACAAAACAAAAAGAAAATGAAAGAAAAGAAGAAAAAACATCTGCTCCCAGTTGGATTGATAAGCAAACGAATGACTCCTTTTATCACCTCGTATTAGGTGATTCACTCGCAAAAGGATATGGCTCAACACAAGGGGGATTTGCCGAATTAGCCTCTAGACAACTAGAAGGACAAATTCATAAACCAATTACGGTGGAGAACCTCGGTGTAAATGGGCTCACTACAGATCGTCTCGCTAAAAAAGTCCAGTCAGAAGAAGTTCAACAAAAAATTAGGGAAGCAAATATAATTACTATTAATATTGGAGGAAATAATTTATTCCGCTTAAATCGTGATGTAGGTGTTATAGATGGTATTAAAATGTTAAATAAGGAAAAATCCCGTTTTGAAACGGATGTAAAAAATATTGTAAAGACCGTTCGAGATCAAAATCCGAATGCTTTACTCATTCTCTCTGAGCTCTATAACCCTTTACAACTCGATGACTCCATCTCAAGTTATGCAGATATGTTTTTAGATGGTTGGAATGATTCTGTTTATTCTATTTCAAAAGCAAATCAACCGTCGATCGTTTTACCAATTCGCAAATTAATATCGAATGATAAAAAAGAGTTACTATTTGACCAAGTACACCCAAATGATAACGGTTATGCGATTATTGCCAATACATTTACAAAACAAGTGTTATCCTACAAATATTAAGGTTACCGTGAAACAATTCTATTTTTATACCTTGTCTTTTTTGTTACAATGATAGTGGAAGGGGGCCGTTATATGGAATCACGCGAGTGGGAACGTATTGTTGATCATCTTCTTTCGCTAGTGCCTCTTTTTTATCGCAAATTTATGCTTCCTGGAGAGTTTTCTTCTCAAAGACATATGCCGCCATCACATACGCAAGTGTTACTGCTTTTGCATGAAAATGGTACATTAGCAGTTTCAGAAATTGGCAAGCGGCTAGCGATTTCACGGCCTAACATGACCCCTCTATTAAACAAACTCATTCAAGAAGAACTAATAGAGCGTCATTATAGCGAAAAAGATCGGCGGGTCATTTTAATTTCCCTAACAACTGAAGGGAAATTGTTAGTAAATCAATATCAGCAATTCATTTTAGACAAACTAAAAGAAAATTTTCAAACATTATCTGAGGAAGAGCGTGAAAAGCTCATTTATTCTCTTCAAACCATTCAAAATTTAATTTTGAAAACAAACGCATAAAGCTGCTTCTAAATAGAAGCAGCTTTATGATTCGTAATAATTACCATAGTATACATTTGAATATGGCCATGTCGTTAAATATGGTTTTTGTTCTTGTGTAGGCTGTTGTTGTGGTATTTGTGATAATTGCTGTAATTGTTGTTGTCGATATAATTCGTATTGTCTACTCATATCATAAACCGGATAATAATTTACATATGGATACACTTGAGGTACATAGTAATAATACATTCATTCTCTCCCCCTTTTCCTTAAACATATTCAAAGGAGAAAATGAATGTGACATTCTTTATATTTGCACAAGTGGTTCTCTCACTTGTTTCTTTCTTTTCTTCAAACGTAACTTACGATTCTTTTCATATAAATAATGCACAACGAAATATGAAATTACCCCAAACACAATTCCTATTATCGTCATACCAATTAATACATATACTTCACTCTGTAATAAGCTCTTTAACATCGTAAAAATATGGCTCGAAAACAAATCTGATATCGTAAATGGCTTATGATGTATTTTCTTTACATCAAATGGATAAATCATTTTCCCTAATGCATAAGCAAACGGAAATAAAAATACTGGGAGAAACGATATTTTCCCAATAATATTACCAATGACTGCGGCTGGAAAAGATCCTTTTGCTAATCGGACTATCGGATAAAAGATTAAATATACGAGCGATGCTGTATAAATCACCAACATTTCTAAACCGAATCCAATAGCAAAACCTAACGATACTTTCTTTGCTCCTTCTGGTGATCGAAGTAACTTAAAATATTGAAACTTTAATATTCTCCACATCCGCTGAAAAAACGAATATGTTTTCTTAGTTGTTTTCAAATTCATCATCTCTTTAACTATATTTTTTTATCTAGTATGTCCTTACATGATATGAAAAATAAAGTGAAACTATAATCAGTGGAGGTTTTGTTCATCCCCCACTGATTATTAGCCCTCACCAATCG
>NZ_BOQD01000220.1 GCF_018332515.1 Bacillus hominis
GTAACGCTACTCCAATTCCTAATAGCAATATAAACATCGCTACTAAAAATCCAATCATATATATTACGTTTGGATTTGATCCAACAAACGTAATAACAGATAAAAGGATAGCTCCCCCTGTCATTACAAGACAACCGATATATATAATTTTCTCTGGTTTATAAGCGGCAAGTAACCGTTTTGACACTTTCGCCCCAATAATAGAAGCAGACGCAACAACAATTCCTAGAAATCCGTACATACTAGGTGATAACTGAAAATATTCAATAAAGATAAACGGTGCTTCTGCATAATAGCTAAATAAAACACCATTTACTCCTCCAATTAATAGCCCATATGTTACTACTTTCGGATTTGTAATCAACCGTTTTAAAACAGAAAATACATTTATTTGATTCGTTACTGCGTCCGTTTTTGTTTCTGGAAGAGAAACAAACGTATACAGTAAAATTCCGACACTCATAACTACTAAACTTAAAAACACCATTTTAAATCCAAACATTTGATCAAGAAAGCCCCCGATTAACGGGCCAATCGCTGGTGTAAAGGCAATGACTGCCGAAATTTGAGCAAACATAACATGCCTCTTATGCCCCTCTACACTTTCACGAAGAATCGTTTGTGTAACAACTGATCCTGCACTTGCTCCAAACGCTTGAATAAATCGACTTAGTAATAAAAATTCAATAGAATTTGCAATAAAGCATAAGAAACTTCCAGCGCCATATACTACAATTCCAAATAACATCGCGCGGCGACGACCAACTATATCCGATAACCATCCAATAAAAAATACACCTAAAGCAAATCCAGCAAAATAAACACTAAGCGTTAACTGCACCTCATTATTACTTACATGTAGCGCCTTTGAAATGTCTGGTAAAGACGGTGTGTAAATTGTTTCACTAATTTGCGGAAATGCCACAAGAATAATCATTAACAAAAGCGATGGTACTGAGACTTTTTTCATTTTTAATACCCTCCTATAACTTTGAAAACCTCAGAAATGAATAGACTTTCCTTAGCTACGGAACAGGAGGGGCCATTATAGAAATTCGATCATAAAACAACAAAGAAAACACCTCAATTACGCATGTTAATACTTATAGGAGGGTAATATTAACATTATTTTTAAAATACGGTATTTCAATTATATGATAGGTTGTGTTCGTTTTCTAGTGTTCATGATCTGAATCTTTGTTAGTAGACGAATATCCTTTTATGAAATAATTCTCGCATTCGTACCTTCACGATTATGAATTGATCAATCAAAAACATAATGCTGTGACCCTTGTCAATTAGACAGGATTTAAAAAGCTCAACTAAACAACTGAACTCCGCCTCCAATTGTTATACATAGTCTAACAATTGGAGGCGGAGTTTTTTTATGGCTACATTTTCACTGATTGTTCTTCTTGATAGATAATTTCCCCATCAATAATTGTTGTCTCTACTTTTAAATCTTTAATTTGGTTTGGATTGACACTTAAAATGCTGTCATTTAATATAACTAAATCCGCCAACTTTCCGGCCTCTATGCTTCCTTTTATCCCTTCTTCAAAACTCGCATAAGCGCCATTCCATGTGTATAGTTTAATAGCTTCCATTACGCTTATAGATTGATTCGTACCAATCTCCATTCCAGACTTGCTTCTTCTATTTACAGCAACATGAATTCCTAATAAAGGATTATAGTCAGTAACTGGGGCATCCGAACCACCTGCTGCAATGATGCCACGATCAATAAAATCACGAGCAGCGTACATGTGATTAACACGATCACCATAGTGCCGGGCATATATCTCTCCAAATTCATATGGAAATGGAGGATTTGGAATTGGAATCACCTCGAGTTTTTTCATTCTCTCTTGTAAATCTGGTGAAGAAATTCCCGCGTGTTCGATTCGATGACGGTGGTCTTTTCTTGGTGATTCCTCTAGCGCCTTCTCTACACAATTCAAATACATTTCAATGGCTTTATCACCTTGTGCATGTACAGTGATTTGATAGCCTTTTTTATGTGCTTCACCTAAAACCTGATAGATTTCTTCCTCACTATAATAAAGAATGCCAGAATTGCTAGGGTCACTCGAGTACGGATCACGGGTTGCAATTGTAGGCCCAGTGCTACTTCCATCTGTAAACATTTTAGCTGGTCCAACTTTGAATCTCTCATCTCCGGTACCAGTTACCACACCAGCTTCGACCATTTTATTAACAAATTCATGGGAGTTATTTAACTGACATATCATTGCATATATTCGGACACGAATATCCTTACTCTTCACAGCTTGTTGTAGTAAACGGTAACTCTCCGGTCCAAATCCACCTGCGTCATGTATACTTGTTATACCCGCTGCAACGAAATGATCTGATGAAATTTTCACAGCCTTCATCATTTCACTTTCTGTATAACTTGCAACCTCACTCATTTCCATATTCGCTGCTTCAATTAACTTTCCTGTAAGCCTTCCTGCCTGATTCTTTTCAATAACTCCCCCACTCGTGTTCGGTGTGTTCTCGTTAATTTGCGCAATTTCTAATGCTTTGCTGTTCACCACGCTTATATGGTTGCAAGTACGAGATACGATAATAGGATGTTCAACTGAAATTTCATCCAGCTCAGTGATTGTTGGATAACGATTTTCCTTCACAGTAGTTTCATTGAAGCCCCAGGCACGTATCCATTCACCTTTTGGAGTTTCTAAGGCCTTCTTTTTCAGGTCCTCTAACAAAGCTTCGATAGAATCAATATGTTCAGCTTTACAACTTACCGCCAACTGATTCAGTCCATGAGCAATGAGGTGAATATGAGAATCAATGAATCCAGGAAGAAGCGTTTTTCCTTGCAGGTCAATTACAGCCGTTTTTTCTCCTATTAAACTCTTAACCTCCTGATTTGAACCAACAACTGCGATACGATTATCTTTTATTGCAACAGCTTCGACTACTGTATTCTTTTGGTCTACTGTAATAACTTCTCCATTTATCAATACAACATCAGCTTTCATAAACTCAGCCCTTTCGGAATTACTCTTTTAGAGTGATTGGTTTAATATTTAAAGCGATATCTCTCGATAGGCTATTCCTCTTTTGAACAAGATTTACCAATAATTAATTAAAGTTGATATAAGCATTCTTTTATTGTCTTAACGATAAAAGTAAAATCTTCCTCTGTGATGCTTAATGGAGGAGCAAGCTGCAAAATATTATTGTAACCTGCAACAGTGTCACCATTTTTACCAATAATTAGACCTTTTTCTTTACAAGCATTGATGACTTTGTTCATCTTTTCAATGGTAGCCGGTTCTTTTGTTTGCTTATCTTCCACTAGTTCAATACCTAAAAGAAGGCCTTTTCCGCGAACATCTCCTACGTTTGGATACTCTTTTACATCCTCAAGTTCATCTAGCAGTCGTTCACCCAATTCTTTGGAACGTTCAATAAGTTTCTCATTCTCCATAATTTCTAAATTCTTCAAAGCTAAGGCGCAAGCAGCAGGATTTCCTCCGAACGTATTCACATGGCGGAAGCGATCATAATCTTCACTGCCTACGTATGCCTCATACACCTCTCGTCTAACTGCTGTTGCTGACAAAGGGAGATACGCACTTGTAATGCCTTTTGCCATTGTAATGATATCTGGTTTGACGTCATAATTCATAAATCCAAACGGCTTCCCTGTCCGGCCAAATCCACATATAACTTCATCACAAATGAGCAACGCACCGTGTTTCTCGCAAATTTCTTTTACTTTTGCCATATATCCATCAGGAGGCATTAAAATTCCGCCCCCGGTAATAATTGGCTCCATAATCATGCCTGCTACTGTTTGGCTTAACTCCCATGTCATGACACGATCGATTTCATCAGCACTTGCCAGTGTATGGACATCATCTGGATTGCGATACGTATCAGGCGGTGCTACATGCAGAAACCCTTGCCCCAATGGTTCATATTTAAACTTTCGCTGTGCTTGACCTGTTGCTGCAAGAGCCCCCATTGAGTTACCGTGGTAAGCACGATAGCGTGAAATAAACTTATAGCGTCCATGATCACCTTTTTGTTGATGATATTGACGAGCAATTTTAAACGCTGTTTCATTCGCTTCCGATCCACTGTTAGAAAAGAAAATGACGTATTCATCGCCAAGCCATTCATTCAATTTCTCTGCTAATTTAATAGCAGGAACATGGCTTTGTGTCAGAGGGAAATATGGCATTTCTTCAAGCTGTTCAAAAGCCGCCCTTGCAAGCTCTTTTCGACCATACCCAACATTCACGCACCAAAGACCGGACATACCGTCTAAATAACGGTTTCCATCAATATCCGTCACCCATGCCCCTTCTGCTTTTGTGATAATTAAATTTGTTGGATTAGGGGCTGCTCCTTTCATCGCATGCCAAAGGTACTTTTCATCTGCTTTTTTCAAACTTTGTGTTTGCTCTGTCGCTTGCACAATCACCAACTCCATTCTATTTTTTTATGGTTTCATATAAAGTGAAACTTTAATCAGTAGGGGTTTTGTTCATCCCCCACCTAACTTCTTTGCTCCAGCTGAATTTTGAGGTGGGGATCTTACTGCCCGTTAATGCGGGATCACTCTTTCAATAACGAGCCGTAAGCATTTTCTTGCGAGTATAAAATTCTACGCCATCTTTTCCATTTGCATGGAGATCGCCATAGAAGGATTTCTTATAATCTGAGAGATGAAGCCTCCTATTTTAAGATAACCGTCTATGTATTTATTGCACCCAAAAAAGAAAGCGTATTCATTTAACGGTATGTAAACGTATTTACATACATTTCTTCAACATTACTAATCTTATCCATTGAATACGCAGGAGCAGTCATCTGCTTAGCATTTGTCCACTCCCCAGTTCACATTATTTTAGATTAATCTCATGATTCATCTTATAATTCTTTTTCAAAAATACTGGACAATCCCATTCACAAACAAGATCTTTAGCCAAGGAAACAATCCAGTCCTTTGTAAGATGATACCTTTTTCCATCAACAGTAATAAACACCTCACCATCTGTCACATAGAAAACTTCCTGCTCTTCTACATGCCACGTTCCTTTATTCGGTTCGCCTACCCATGGTTCCCATGTGTAGACACCTAGTTGCTCAGCTTCTTCTACTGTAAGTTTTTTCGCAATAAACATGATGACCCACTCTCTTTCTTATTGGTAATTTTGACGGAATATGTTCCTATAAATCTACTGTTTTAACATTTGTAACTTTTGTAACCTTTAAACGTTTGAATTCTTTTTTCATAAAGTATATGGCAATGAGAATACCTGGAATTTCTGCAGCAGGACCTGCATACCATACACCTTCCACACCCCAGAATTTCGGGAAAATAAATAGAAATGGGAACAAGAACAACAGCATTTTGCTAACACTAATAAACGTTGCGATCCAATTTCTCTCTTGTGATTCGAAATAACCGGAGATAAGTAAACTGACTGCATTAAGCATAAATAAAGAATTGAATACAACTGTCGTCCAAATGCCCAGTTTCTGCAATTCAGGATTACCACCGGAGAAAAATGACACAATTGGATCTGCAAAAATGATTAGTATGGCTGTCACAATCACAAAGAAGGAAACTGTAAAAATGAGCCCCATCTTAATTGCTTGCTTAACACGATCAAGGTTTCCCGCACCGTAATTATAACTAATAATCGGTTGAAGTCCTGTCATCCCACCGAGCGCTGCTAAGGCGAGCAAATTTGTAATATAACCGTTTTGAATCGTGAAAGCGGCAACGTGCAGCCCACCACCGTAACTTTGTAGTAAGTTGTTGAAGATAATAATGGCAAAAAACATCATGAACTGACTTGAGAAAGAGGCAAATCCCGTCCAAACTACTTCACCAATCTTCTTAAAATTAATCAGCATATCTTTCATTTTCGGCTTAAGTTTTGTTTTACCAAACCAGAAATAAAAGATTAGGAGAACAGGGATCGATTGCGAAATCGTATTGGCCCATGAAGAACCCATCATCCCCATGTCATACTTCGTTACCAAAATCCATTCTGTAACCCCAGCAACAACTGCTGCGACTAACCAACTGTTCATTGATAATCCAGGTTTTTCATCAATATTAGTTAAAATACTTAATACAACGGCCAATATCGTTAATGGCAATGAAATCCATAGCAGTCGGCTATATTGCACCGCATACGAGAGCGCTTCATCACTTGCTCCGAATAAAATCATAATTTCATTTTCAAAGACCAATCCAAGTACAGCTATCAAAGTAGAAAGGAAAAGAGTAAACCATAAAGTTTGTCCCATAATACCTCTAGCTTCTTCTATCTTCCCTTTTCCAAGTCGAAGTGAAATGACCGCTCCAGCTCCGACACCTAAAAGAACACCAATCATACGGGTAATAACCATGACCGTAAATCCAATTCCTATCCCTTCGATTTCCAGCTCCTGAAAGCCACTGACGAAATAACCATCGACAACCGATACAACTCCTAGAATTACGTTAGCCATAATTCCTGCCAAAGCAAAGCGTAAATATAGTAACGGAATACTTTTGGTTCCTAGCACTGAATCATCCACCGGTTTATTCGTTACTTCTAGTTGCTCTCTTTTCATGAGCATATCCCCTTATAAATAATTTATAGAGCAAGTTAAGCTCAATTAATTCGCATACCAACCTACAGGCTTGGCATGCTGGTGGATATTGATTTGCTTCGTTTCCATAAAGTGCTCCAGCCCATCAGCACCTAATGCTCTGCCGATTCCACTTTGCTTATATCCGCCCCAAGGACCTTCAACATAAGCAAGATGATAACTATTAATCCAAGTAATTCCCGCCCGCATTTTACTAATGACACGTTTTGCCAGATCCATATCTTCAGTAAATACTGCACCTGCTAATCCGTAAATGGAATCATTCGCTTTTTGGATGGCATCTTCCTCATCTTTAAATTTCTCTACAACAAGGACCGGACCAAAAATCTCTTCCTTAACAATACGCATATTCGCATTTACATCAGCAAAGATTGTTGGTGCGATGAAAAATCCTCGATCAAGCCCATTTTCTGTTAAGCGATTACCACCACAAACTAATCTTGCACCTTCTTCGATTCCGCTATTGATATACTGTAAAACTTCATTCATATGAGTCTCGTTTGTTAGAGGCCCCATTTCAATGTTCTCGCTTTCCCCGTTTCCAACTACAATTTTGTTCGCACGCTCGGCCAATCTTTCAACAAACTTATCGTAAATGGTCTCTTGTACAAGTAAACGGGATGCCGCTGAACAAACTTGCCCAGCATTGTGGAAAATACCAAACATCGCATTATCAACTGCAGTTTCAAAATCCACATCTTCGAACACAATAAGTGGAGATTTACCACCAAGTTCAAGTGTGATTTTTTTCATATTACCCGCAGCTGCGCGCATAATACTTTGACCTGTTTTTGTTCCACCGGTAAAGGCAACTTTATCAACATCATGGCTCTCTGCAAGCTCATTCCCAACCTTTGAGCCAGGTCCCAATACCAAGTTAGCCACTCCATCTGGAAGTCCAACCTCTTCGATAATTTCAAACAGTTTGAATACGCTTACAGGAGTGACTTCAGCAGGTTTAATTACAATTGTATTCCCTGCAGCGAGTGCAGGAGCAATTTGCCAAACGGCTAACATAAGCGGGAAGTTCCAAGGTACAATAAGTCCACAAACACCAACTGGTTCATGAATAATCACTGTTTCCGAAGAATCCTCGCGAGTGTAAGATTCCTTTTTCATACCTTTAATCAAGTCAGCATAATAACGGAAACATTGAATCGATACTGGAATATCCACAAAGGTCGTTGCTCGAATAACTTTACCGTTATTTTCCGTTTCCAAACGTGCAATTTCAGCTGTCTTCTCTTCAAGGCGGTCTGCAATCTTATATAGATAATCAGCTCTTTCATCAGCCGATAAATCCGACCAGATGCCGCTGTCAAATGCTTTACGAGCTGCCTTAATTGCTATCTTCGCATCATCTACCGATCCATTAGCAGACGTTGCGATAACCTCTCCGGTTGCAGGATTGATAATGTTTCGTCTAGCACCCGATAATGCTTCTACCCATTTCCCGTCAATGAACATGTTAATTTTCATAACAACTCTCCTTTACGCAATAATATCTAACATTTTGAAACCAATATGTGCTATATTGACCAGCATCGTTTTCTGATTATAGAACGGGAATGATTTGAGGCGTTCCTTTTCAAATCGATATCCACCTGCACTCCCCGTAACGATCCATTGTGCCAATAAATTACCAAACAATGTCGAAAGAGACGCGCCGTGGCCCGTATAACCCGTTGCGAAATATGCGCCTTCTTTGGATCTGCCAATAACCGGGAACGTATCAATTGTAACGCCGATAAATCCACCCCACCTGTAATCAATCTTGCTTCCTTCTAGTTTTGGCATTATTTTAACCATGGCATCGTAAACACTTTGATAAACAGCATCGCCTAAGTTTGGACGAATATCGCCACCGCCAAATACGATCCGATTATCTGGTGTGCGCCTGAAATAGTAAAGGAAACTGCTTGTATCAAAAACCATGCGATCTTTAGGAATGACGGTATTCAAAAGTGTTTCGGGAAGCTGTTCAGTAGCAATAATACGTGCCGAAATTGGCAGTACGCCTTTATTCAGTTCAGTCATGATTTTTCCAGAGTAACCATCTGTAGCCACAATAATGTCTTTCGCAGTAACAGCACCTTTTTCTGTTACAACTTTCACACTATTTTGACCGTACTCAATAGATAGTGCTTTCGAATGCTCAAAGATTTTTGCACCGATTGATTTAGCTGCTTCTCCCAAACCAATTGCATAGTTCAGTGGTTGGAATGAGTAACTCGAGTTATCGACTAGGCATCCATAATAATGCGGGGAATCTATTTCTTGATGCAACTGACTTCGATCAAGCACACTAGATTCATATCCAAAATTTTTGTTTAAGTATTCACTTTCATGTTTTAATCCTTCAAAATGCTTGGCCTTGTAAGCCGCCACAATGTGACCTGTCTTTCTAAAGTTACAGTTGATTTGATGCTCGTCGATGATGTTTTTAACTAGTTCAACACTAAGCAGAGAAAGATTGTTAAGCTGTCTCGCCTCTTCGGCCCCATACTTCTTGGCAAGCTCCTGCATCGTTGGCTTATATCCTGGCAATACCATCCCGCCGTTGCGACCGCTTGCACCATATCCGATTGTTTCCTGCTCAAGGACAATGACACTCTTCCCTAATTTTTGTAAATGATATGCAGAAGAAAGACCTGTGAAACCTGCGCCAATAATGACAACATCCGCCTCTTCATTTCCTTCAAGAGGTTTTCCTTTGTCATAGCTGTTCGCAGTTGCTTTCCACAATGAGAGCGTATCCATTCGATCCATCTTATCCATAGCTAATCCTTCTCCTTTCGTGACATGTATGTTACAATACAGTCAAAAATATTCAAAATATTCACACTTATTAAATTAATAATACGACTTGGAGTTTCCTCCAAGTCAATAGCCATTTGAAAGTTTTTTGCATTCATTTTACGAAAAAAGTGGAGTAACTCCACTTTTTTCATCGGGGGGACATCTATGAAGATTGGTACATTTGCGAAACTTTTTCATGTTACGACTGATACCGTTCGTTATTACATTGAACTAGGATTATTAATACCAGACAAAAAAAACACCCAGTATCAAATGAACCAATTGTGTTTCGACGACATGGCTTTTATTACTGAGCTGAAAAAATTTCATTTTTCATTGATAGAAATCCAACGAATTTTATCGTATCGGCGTGTCACAAACTTCTCGGACCACGAGGATATCGACTACTACAACAACTTGCTCATTGATAAGAAGGACGAGCTGACCAAGAAAAAAGAAGACATATCAAAAGCTATCCAATTGATTGAAAAAGCGGTTCAAACTAGCTCACCTTCATCCAAAGAAGAGAATATTACAGGAATCCCTCTTTCCTTTGTAGATTTGTTCTATTGTCCGAAATGCCGCATTCCACTTGAAATGAAAGATGTAACAATTAAAAAAGTCTACATTCACACGGGGAGTTTAACTTGTAGCTGTGGATACGAGGCAGCTATCGAGGATGGTATTATTATTACCGCGAACTTGTACGAGACGTCTCCTTATCCATCTTATTTTTACGATAAAGAAACGATTAAAGAGATCAATCCTAAAATGATTAACTTATTTGAAAAAAGTAATTTTCAATTTCAAAAAATTCTACAAAATATAGATTTGAAAAACAAATTAATCGTGGAAACAAACGTTGACGCTTTTGTGTCACTACCCAAATATATCGATGTTCTTGAAACGAGCGCATCTTATGTATTCAGTGGCTATTCGCTTGCGATGCTCAAGAAGGTTAGAAATAGAATTGAGCGTATGAATCCGAAGCCACGCGTCCTTTATATTTTGAATTCTGATTTAAATCTGCCATTGAAACCACTTAGCATCGATGTTTTTGTGGATAGTTTTACAGTAACTGATTTTTCACTGCTCAATCCGCAGTTCCCAATTCACGTTTTAAAAAACTATTTACATAACAGTTCAACAATTGTGGGCGGATACTCGTATTATGATAGCTCGGCCAAATCCTTAAAAAATATTTTAGCCTTATATCCAAATTCCCACGAGCATATTTTATATCCAGAATACTTAGAAGAAAATTTATCAGTTAACGGATTTCAAATCACGCAAAGTGAAAATATCGGTTACTGTACAGATCCAGGACCTTATTTCAACTATCATGTAATAGACGAAAAATTTCACATGCTGATGTATTTGGCTAGTACGAAAAAATAGCAGACCACACTTCACCCCAAAAAAGCGCCATCACAAGTGACGGCGCTTTTTATATGTAAGAGATACTAGAAGATATCCTTCTAGCCTACTCCCATTTATAAGTCCAAAATTGTTCAAGTTGCAGCCATTTCAATGTTGCTGCATCCTTGTTTTTTATTTTTGCATGTGTTTCTTCAAGCATTGCTTCTGTTTGTGAACGGTGTGCGCCTAGTGCAGCTAATTTATGTTCAAATACTTCACTAATATTATTTACAACGTCCGGTTCACCTAGTACAGCTTCACGATTTTTCGTAATTGCAACCGCATGAATGACTGGACGTTCTTCTTTTGACATACGTGATACAGCGCGAACTACAGCGCGGCCGAATGCATCATGATCTGGATGTACGCCGTGCTCTGGATAAAATGTAATAATTCGAGATGGATTTACTTCTTGAATTATTGTTTCAATTTTATCTGCAACGAAATCAACATCTTCAAATTCTAACGTTTTATCATGGAAACCGAGCATTCTTAAATCTTGAATCCCCATCGCTTCACATGCATCTTTTAATTCTTTTTCACGGATATTTGGAATCGTTTCACGGTTTGCGAATACATTTTTCCCCATGTTACGTCCCATTTGTCCAAGAGTACCACACGCATACGTTACAGGTACTCCTTGATCTGTTAATAAGCGAATTGTTCCTCCCGCAGCAAATGCTTCATCATCTGGATGCGGAAATACAACAAGTACATGTCTCTCCATAAGTTTCCCTCCTTCTTACTTAAATGGCGTTAAGCTTAACTCAAGTGCAACCGCTAAGCGACCTTGATTATCGTGCCCTGCTAATAATAAACGCTCTTTATCGTCTACTTCCCAGTGCGTAATACCTTCTGCATATACCCAGCCATGATCCATTTTCAAACCAACTCGGTATGGGTTTGTTCCAGTTATTTTCCCGCGCTCAAAGCGAATAATTGCATTTCGAATGAATGCTCCTACTGTCATCATCTTTTCATTAAAGTGTGACGCATACGCTCCGTTCGTCGTTTCTAAATGAATATATACATCTTTATTTACAAAACGTTCAATTTCATTTTGAATAAGAGAACTATCTTTTACTATTTCCATCGGAATTCACCTCTTTAAACCATTTTACGCAAAAATAATGTAAATTGCTATCTCTATATTAGAGGACAACGCTCACTTTTCCTAATAATTTGCACTGTGTTTTTTATATTTTTTATATCATATGTAAAAACCACATTTTTTCCTTCACTTTGTTAAATAGTTTTCTTTCTTTTTTGAATTTGCTACAATATATTTTATCCCGTATTAATTGCAGCGAGATACATTTCGACAATTGAATACATACTTTAAAGAAGGTGACACGATTGGAACAATCAGTACATGAAGTAGCAAATTGGCAATATTATTTTGCAATTGCCGTATTTTTAGTCACGTACGGTTTTATTATTTCTGAGAAATTGAATCGTGCTGTAATCGCACTATTCGGTGCTGCTATTATGATTATTTTTGGAATTGTAGATTTACATACTGCTTTCACATCACATATTCAATGGGAAACGATCACCCTATTAATCGGGATGATGATTCTCGTACATATTACGAGTCAATCAGGCGTATTTGAATTTGTAGCCATTAAAGCAGCGAAAGCAGCTGGCGGAAAACCAATCCGCATTTTATTATTACTATCCCTATTAACCGCTGTCGGTTCTGCATTTTTGGACAACGTAACAACCGTTTTATTAATCGTTCCTGTTACACTATCCATTACACGTATTTTAAAAGTAAACCCTGTTCCTTATTTGATTTCAGAAGTATTGTTTTCAAATATAGGCGGAACAGCAACATTAATTGGTGATCCGCCTAACATTATGATTGGATCAGCAAATAAGCATTTAGACTTTAATGCTTTTTTACTAAACTTAGCTCCAATCGTAATTATTATTTCCATCGTTACACTTGGCATTATTTACTTCATGTATCGTAACAAACTAAAAACAACGCCTGAGCAAATTAAAAAATTAATGGCATTAAATGAGAAAGATTATATTAAAGATCAAAGTCTCCTTTTAAAATCCATTACGATTTTAGGACTAACTATTTTAGGCTTTGTACTTCATTCTATTATTCATGTAGACGCTGCCGTTATTGCGATGACAGGTGCTACTCTACTGATGTTAATCGGTGTGAAAGAACATGAGATAGAAGATGTATTCGCCCACGTTGAATGGGTAACAATTTTCTTCTTCGCCGGACTATTCGTTCTCGTTGGCGGGTTAATTGATATCGGACTTATTTCTTCTCTTGCACAACAAGTACTTGACGTAACAAATGGCGACATCGGTTTCGCTGCTATACTTATCTTATGGGTATCCGGCATCGCATCTGCGACAATCGACAACATTCCATTTGTCGCAACGATGATTCCACTTATTCAAGATTTAGCTACAGGACTCGGACTATCTGTCGATTCTCCGCAAATCGAAGTACTATGGTGGGCGTTATCACTTGGAGCTTGCTTAGGAGGAAACGGAACATTAATCGGGGCATCCGCAAACGTAGTCGTTGCCGGTATTGCAAAACGAGAAGGACATGGATTCTCTTATATGGACTTCTTAAAGATTGGTTTACCATTAACAATCATTGCATTATTATTATCACATGCTTATATATATTTACGTTATTTAATGTAAAAGTTGTATTGTATGAAATTATATCTTCAAACACAAAAGGTATGCAGCACTACGCCGCATACCTTTTTTCATCACCAAAATATCCCGATAATTGCTAATCCACCTAAAATCATACCACCAATTTGTCCGATGATTGTTGGGGATAATTGAACACCTTTTCTCACTTCAACAACTGGTCTTTCGTGCCTTAGTTGCTGCACTTCACTTTGAAGTTGGTGCACACTTCCGTGCAATTCTTTTATAAGCTCCTTTAATTCAGCGACCTCTTCGTTTACTGGCTTACTTTTTTCTAAGTTCATCTCGCATGACTCCTTATAAATTCAATCAGTACACTGTAAAATTTCGCCAATTATCATTATATCTCCTGCATACCATATATTCAACAATTCTATTTTTTATAGTTTCTTTTCACACCTAAAAAACATAGCTTCATTAAAATTTAGCAGGTGTACCTTGGTGAAAATGCATTTGCCACCTTCCTTCTCTAAATTTCCAAATTGAACTACGTAACGAGTGTTGATTATTTATTTCATTGAATATTCGATAAGTAGTTAATACTACATCTTTGGATAAAGGATGTACTTCAAAATCACTTAAAGTCATTTTTACCACGCCTATTCCATTTTTATCGATATCCTCATTTTTATATAAAACTTTACCAGAACTCCCAAATTCAAAAAAATCATCTGCAAGTATCTTTTTAAGCTCTTTTTGAGATGTGCGAACCTCTGGCTTAAGTAATCGTTCCTCTAGCTGATATAAACACTCTCTTAATGGAGAGAAACCTTCCATTAGTACACCCCTCCCTTCTGATCATCTGAATATTAGATTTTCCTCACCACACTATACAATTATTCTGTATGTTTTTACTAGTTTTGCAGCTCAATCCATTCATCCCGCAATATCCCCATAATGATACGATCAAAACACTTTCCATCTCTCTGAACTGCTTCTCTCATACAGCCTTCCATTTGAAAACCCATCTTTTTATACAGTGCACTGGCAGATTTATTATACGAAATAACATCGAGACCGATGCGGTGTAAATTCAATTCATAGAAAGCATACTTTAGAATAAGCTGGATTGCTTCCCTTCCATAACCCTTACCTCTATCATTCATATCTCCTATACCAATTGCTAATAAACCTGTTCTGTTATTCCACTCTATGCCGTGAATTGCAACAAAACCAATTAAGCGATCATCTTGAACTGTCCTTAACATGAAAGAAACACTATTCGATCTCCGCCCCTTTAATAGTCCATCACTTGCTATTTCTTGTAACGATTGCGGGAATGCTAAGTCTGTATCTACATTTCTTAAATACTCACTATCCTCTTGCCACACAGCCATTACTTTAGCATCCGTTTCTCTAACAGCTGCTAATTTAATAGTTTTATTTTGAAAAAGATTAATTGTCATCTGAAATTCCCCCTTTTTTAAATAGCGGGGACAATAATTCTAGCCTATTTATCCCCTTGTTCCATATACTGCTTTTTTAATGGGATACTTACAATAAGCGCTGACATTGGCACATCTCCCTTGCATTGAATTAA
>NZ_BOQD01000221.1 GCF_018332515.1 Bacillus hominis
AACGATTACCATTCAAAAACGTAAACTTTCAAGAGATGAAATTTCACGTGAACAACAAATTAAAAATATTATGGACGGAGTAAAAGAGCGCCAGTCCTCTTACTACAATCGTCTTTACTAAATAAATTATAAAGGGGCAGTATCCAATGAAATTCAGAGTATTCTTTTTAACGATTACCATTCAAAAAAATAAATTATCTGAGTCTGATATGCTTCATGACCGACAAATTGAACAGGCTATGGACAACGTAAAAGAACGACAAAGTCATTATTGTAGTCACTTGTAATTCCTATTCGAAAGGAGGAATTCATGTATGAAGTTTCACCTTTTCTTTTTAACCATTACGATTCAAAAAGAAACTATATCTGCAAATGAAGTACAACAAGAGGAACAGTATAAAAAGATTATAGATGAAATTCGTGATCGTAGAAGCAAGTACTACACTCATCTATAATTGTTGAACTTATATTAGAAATGAAAGGAGTCGGTTATGATGTTAATGACGCGGTGTAAAGAAATGATTTGGATAGTTCAGAGGGATTCCACATAGTTTAACAGGAATAATTTATACAAGTGTTGCAGTTAATTTGATGTGTAAAAAATATATAATAATAAGTATTTCATACACTCTAAAAAAATAAAAGATACACCACTATAAGCGGTGTATCTTTCTCAACATATTCTATTTCCGTTTACTTCGTTTCGTCTTAAACAATCTTACTAAGTTCGAAACCACTGTTTTCGTTACCGCATAAACAGGCACTGCTAAAATCATTCCGATAATTCCCGCGAAATTACCTACCCCTAAAATAAGGATGATAATTGTTAACGGATGGATGTTTAATTTTGAACTCATAATACGTGGCGATATAATGTTACTTTCAAACTGTTGTACGATTGTTACAATAATAATTACGTACAGAGCTTGCATCGGAGATACGAATAGACCTACAATAACAGCTGGTGCTGCTCCGATAAAAGGACCTAAGTTTGGAATTATATTTGTAAGTGCTGCGATAATCCCTAAAACGAAAGCATACGGTAAACCGATGATTAAATAACCAGTAAATGTAAAGGCACCAATAAACATACAAACGAGCGCTTGCCCTTGAATATATGCAGATAATGTTTCGTTCGTTTCCTTTATGATATGAAGTCCTTCTTCACGGTAAGACTCTGGTAATACACTAACAGCTTTCCCTGGAAATGCATGTCCATCTTTAAACATATAAAATAAAATGAACGGTACTGTAAAGATAACTAACGCCACGTTCGTGATAATACCAAATAAAGCCGTTGCACTCGACGTAATTGTGTTTGGTATTTCCTTTAAGTATTCAATCGCATTTTTCTCAATTGTTTCAATGGAAACGTAGTTTTGTGTAGATAACCATTCAAATAACCTATGATGGGATAGATCTTGTATGTATACTTTCCCCTCTTTTATATAAGTCGGCATATTTTTCACTAAATCCATTAGCTGTTGTGAGATGGTTGGAACAACTACTCCAATAGCAACTCCAGTTAATGTGATGATAAAAAGATACAGTAGTAAAATCGCTAAACCTCTAGGTACTTTTTTATTCTCCAAAAAGACTAACAATGGGTTAAATATGAAGTATAAAAATAACGCGATTAAAATTGGGAAAAATAATGTTGATATGAAGATACCAATCGGTTGAAATAAAAACGATATTTTTGTGCAAATAAATATAATTCCTACAACCATTAGCACTTCTAATGTCCAAAAGTGCACTTTCGATTTCAAAAAAACGTCCTCCTTTAAACTAGCACTTCTCTTCATTGTACCAAATTAAACTTAGATTTTACATAATATTTTCCTTTACAATGTTCCAAAATCCTATTAAATACACTACAATGAGATTACAGACAAATTTGCAGGTAAAGGTGATAAATATGACACAATGCATCATTTGCAGAAAAGATACGAAAGAACTTAGTGAACAACATGTCATCCCAGAGATATTATGTGGATATTATTTCACAAACTCCATTTGTGATTCCTGTTATGAACATATGACAACAAATGTTGACCGTCCTTTAATTAGGCATAAGCTAAGTCAATATAAGATTGAGCAAATGAAAAAACAAATCGACTCCCCTCTCTATACGAATGAACATGGTGAGGAGCTGGCGGCCGCTGAAACGGATGTTGTCGAAGTAAATGATGAAATACTTTATTCTAATGCATTAATTATGAAACTATGTAAAAAGCACGATATTTCATTACATAATGAAATTTGGAAAGAAGAGCGCGTAACAAAAGTAGCTAGTTCTATTCAACGTGAATTGCTTTTAGATAACCGTAAATATAAGATGAGTGTATTAAAAATGGCTTATACTTTTGCTGTACAAACAATTGATGGCTACTTTGACGATCCAGATGCGATTGATATTTCTACCATTCTATTAAATGCCGATTTCATGGAATTAAAGGAAAAGAGTATCGTTCGTGACTTAAGCAAAAGTTCTTTATGGAATACATTAAATACAACGAGCGAAAATCATTACTTTATTTTACTTAGTGATAAAGACGGTCTGTTCTGCTTCATTCGCCTATTTGATATTTTTGATGTTGTTGTTCATTTATCAGAAAAGAGATACAATCTTCCATCACCAATTGTCGGCGTAAATAATGTAGACAAAAAAGGATTTTTTGTGGAAAGTTTAAAACAGTATATGGATGGGTTATTTAAAGAAACTACACCTTCCATTTAATCCACATCAGAACATACGGTCTCCTTTCTTCATGAAAAGACACTGTGTTATAATGAGTATGAAAAGAACAATACAATCACATAAAACAATTAAAAACTGTATATAAATAAAAAAGACTAGTGTGCGGCTACACACTAGTCCACGTAACTTAGCAGATTGGATTGTTCATTATCCTATTTGTTTCGTACAAACACAACAACCCACATTCTATAGGCATAGGTGGGTTGTTATTTTTTGAGCTTGTCAATTAAGACGACAATAAACGTTAACAATGCAACGAGAAACAGTCCACCTTGCAGCAGCAACGCAATTTCACTCATGTATTATCACCCCCCTCCTACTCGGAGAAGTGATAATTGAACAACCAACCGTACCATAAGTTACCTCTTAATTTTACCATATTTATTAATTGTTTACGATGAAAACCCGCAAGCTATTAAGTTGCGAGTTTTTTTATTTTTCATGTGAAAAAAATCTCTTTCTGTTTAAATATAGTCTCCGTTTCTAAAATCATTTGAGATAAGAATACATGAATTGTATCCGTTAATACGTTAAGAGCTTCTTTCACATAACCATTTTCAAATTGATCTAATGGCTCAGGTAATTCGTCTTCATCTAATATGAAATACTCACCATTAGGAAGAACCATAATATCAATGATTAAATCTTCAAATGTTACTAACTCATTTCCTACATGTGTGTTTTTTACGATATTAAAATATGACCCTAAATAATGCCCTGCATCATCTCTCCATATGTATAAGTTATATGGACGATCTTCCCAATAATATGCGGTTGTACAACTACCTTTAGGAATAGTTAATTTTATTTTGTTTGCTGTCATTGTAAAAGGGTACTGTACCTCATGAAATAGTACGATTTTTTTCGGTTGTGCTTCTACTAATAAACAAATGTGATCTACAGTTGTAGAATCGTAACGTATTTTTCTTTCTATAATTTCAATCCCTGGTGTACGCAAACAATTCATTTTTTTAGTTACCCCTTCTATCATATAGTGCGTCCGTTTTTAATTATATCCTTTACGCTCCTGATTAAGAAAGTATAAAAAACTCCTTCTATAATGGAAGGAGTTCATGAATCACTACTATTTTATTAACCACGATTCATATATGGCCTTTTATTTTTTTCAATACAAACTCCATATACACCAAACGCACGGTGATACTTTAGTATTTTACTCATATTTCAACTTTTCCATAACCGCATCATAAAATTCCCGTTCATCGTCTACATTTAAATGCACACGACTCACTGTTTTAGAAAATCCATATAATAACTGCGCTTTAATTGGCTCTTTTAACGTTATTTCAAAAGTTGCAGGTTCCTTTATAAATTCCATAACAGTTGCGTCAAGAACCTCTTTCTCTTCTTCTTTCGTTAAAGATTCGCCTTTATAAAACACAATGTTATCAATTTGTGTAAATGGTATAACGATTTTCTTTCCTAATCCAATTTGAATAATCAATTTTTCTTCCACAACGATAATTGGATTTTTACGCATCGCTTGTATTTCAGCTAAAAAA
Source organism: Bacillus hominis (assembly GCF_018332515.1). Taxonomy (GTDB): domain Bacteria; phylum Bacillota; class Bacilli; order Bacillales; family Bacillaceae_G; genus Bacillus_A; species Bacillus_A hominis. The sequence continues at coordinate 4,285 of NZ_BOQD01000221.1, forward strand.
TAAAACATCGCATATATGTTTAAGATGAGTAAAACCCAAGCTATTACTGGGTTCCATTGATGAAGTAAATAATGAAAACCGATACTTTCAATTAATGTTGCATGAATAATCATGATATAAACACCTATTGCACCGGTCTTTTTATGATATGAGTATATCGATTCACTTTCTGATACTTTTTCACGCCACGATAAAAAAGCATAATAGAGTAATTTACACTCTGTTAGAATGATATTTACAGCCTTACTTCTCTTCATATTAGCATCAAACGCTGCATCAATCGCATAAGAAAATGAAGAATACTCACTTCTATATTCTTTATATCGTTTTATTATTTTAGGAAGTACTCTTATAATTTTATATATAAGAAACAGTTCAAAACATACGAACACAATTTCTCCAGCGACTATTACATACGAAACAAATGAAAAAGCTTGTAAATAATCACTAGGAATTATAAATCTTGCGAATACGTATCCAGCTATAACTACAGGAAACATATACGTTAACGAATATCTTTTCCGTATAATAAAGAAATATGTGATGACCGGAATTATAAACATAAAATCTAATAATGAACCGAGAACTACTTCTTTCGGGGCATCTGGTACTATTGGAAGGGCATACAATAAATAGTTTGATAACATAATTAAAGATACGAGTCCAATCCAAATACCTTTTCGCCTTCGTGAAATTGATGGATTCATTCCTTCTCTCCTCTATTTAAAGACCCCATTTAAATTATCTTTATAAAATGAGATAGCACGTTCAAATTCTTTTACCTCATCTACTTTCACAACTGTCTCTAACAGTAATTTCATCGCTTCTTCATGGTCGTTTACGTTATATTTTGCTAATGATAAAAACACTTTCATCACGTCATTTTCCGGGAACTTCTTTATCCCTGCTTCTAATACAATAATCGCTTTATCATACTCCCCTATACAACGATACGTACTACCAAGACCGATATACGCACCGCGAAGGGATTCCCCATCAAGTCCGTTCGCAATTGCCTGTTCATAATACGGAACAGCCTCTGTTTCAAGCCCCATTACATCATGTATCCAGGCGCATTGATATAGTACTTCTGCATCCCTTGTAAAGTTTGTTAATCCTATTAGTATCTCTCTAGACTGCGCATATTTCTTTTCATTTCTAAGTTTAATAGCTTGCTTTAATAAATGTTCCATAGAATCCACTCCTCACAAAATGTTCAATATGCATATATCATGTATTACACATTTACGAGCAGCTAATAGTCTATTCCATTGATTCGATTTAATAATTAGTGAGGGATACGTTCCCCCACTAATTTAATATTAACTCCATTACATACTATGCGACTGCATCTCTTTCTAAAAGCTTTAATTTACATAGTAATAACACGATTACATAAATGCTCTAACATATTGACAATTTCTTTTGCGGTTTCATCTTTCCCATTACATAGCTTCACATTACCATCTTGTCCAATAACGTGATGTACAGCACCTCGAGAATATAAAGAATGCGGTGAGTTCGCTACCATTACACTTGCTTTTGCACCTTCCATTCTTTTGCTTGCTCTTTCAATAAGTTCTGTTTCATTTACGTCACTTTCCAGTTTAAAACCAACGAGTATCGTTTCTGGATCCCAACTCTTTATTTGTTTTAATACTTTTGGCGCTTTTTGAAAATGAATAATTGGTGCGATATCACTTGAAATCTTTCCGTTCATATTAAGAATATTTCCATCTTGATCACAAATCTTTTCGACAATCCAATCTGATCCAGCAGCAGCCATAATAACTGCGTCAACTTTTTCATGTGTAATAATACTTTTCATCTTATCTTGTAAATCAATAATCCCCTCAAATGGATGCAATTCTAATTGATTATTTACCCCCATTGGCTTCTCAGCAAAATAGCCATGCAAATATATAACATTTGCTCCTTTTGTCATTAGCTCTTCTGCAATAATTCTTCCAATCGTACCTCTTGCTAAATTTGTATGTCCGCGTACTTGATCCCATTTTTCTAGGCAACCGCCGCTCGTAATTAATACTTTTTTCCCCTGCATAATAACCATCCCTTACTTATTTTTCGCACGAAACCACTCTGATCCAAAGTCAACTGCATCACGTTGCCTCATAAAACGGCACGTCGCATTCCCTATCTTACCTCGCGTAACTGTTCCTTTCCGTTCGTATTCAACTCCGATTTCTACAAACGTATCAGAATCGTAATCCATTTCATCGAATTCTTTCCATACTCTTACACCTTCTTCTATAATAGGCGCTCCCACCTTTATTAACTCGCGTGCACCTGTACGTACCTCGGATAAATGTATGGACGTATTGGAGTCATAACCGACACCAAGTAATAATATGTATCCATCTAAATCGTATATTTTTCGTAATGGCGATTCTTCACCAAAACTTATGGAAAGTGAATGATTCGCTGTAATTTCTTCTGCGTATTTCCCCCATGCTGCAAAACTACTGAGCGGATGATTACTGCGCAATACATTCGGATATGTACGAAAACATTCAACTACTTTTCCCATTGCCCTTGTTGGTGTTATACGCGGGTCAAATGCTGGGACGTTATCCCGGATAATTTGCCACCAGTCTTCTGGTACAGGTGGTCTTGACCAATGTTTTGGATCGGATAAATCTGAAGATTGGGTTGGCATAATTATCGTTCCTTCTTCTGTAACAACTTTCATTAACGCTTCTACTACGGCAACTGCCCCACCAGATATCCAACCGATTGAACTTAATGATGAATGAACAATAACTGTCATTCCTTTTTCTATCCCTAAGGTTTTTAAATCGTTTGTAATTGTTTCGATTGTATTTGGAAGTTTTGTACTCGCCACTATTTCATTCATTTTCACGGTTGTTCCCCCATTTTGCTTTAAACTAATACATACATATATTATCATATTTTTCTTAATTTTTAACATAATCCATATAGATTACTATACTCCTATCGTTCTTATCATATCGGAAAC
>NZ_BOQD01000222.1 GCF_018332515.1 Bacillus hominis
ATTCTGAAATATATATTGAAATGATTATCATTATCAATTAGAATTATGATTGATAATGAAATTCAATTATCGATAGTTTTATGAAAATTTTAATAGTGTTCGTCTAAAGAGGAGGAGCAGTATGCAGCATGCGAAACAAATCGCGGAACATGCAACAATACAAAGCTTTTTAAATTGTTATTTAAGAGAAACCGGAAGTGGAGAATGGATTACGGAGGATAAAAGGATTGAAAATATTTTCTGTCATTCATTTCATAGAAAGACTATCCCCACATATTTATGCTGTCGGTTATCGGCACAAAACGTTACTTTGTATGGAGAAGTTATATATAAATCACCAACAGACCGTCATTTGTTTGGAGAAAAATTTTATTATCAACTTGGAGAAGAAAAAAATATCATAAAAGCAGATTATATTACGGTAATTACGTTTCTAATAAAAGAAATGTCTATCAACTATGGAGAAGGTACAAATCCTGCTGAACTTATGCTTCGAGTTATTCGTAGTTGTCAAAATATTGAGGGATTTACAAAAGAGAGAGTGCAAGATACATCAGAATTATATGGTTTCCATACGTCCTTTATAGAAGCGGAACAATCTTTATTATTTGGACATTTAACTCATCCTACACCAAAGAGTAGACAAGGTATATTGGATTGGAAAAGTTCGATGTACTCTCCGGAGTTAAAAGGAAAATGTCAGCTCCACTATTTTCGGGCACATAACAGTATAGTAAGTGAAAAGTCATTATTAATAAACTCCACGACAACAATTATAAAGGAGGAACTAAAGAATGATGAAATTGTTAGTCAGGAATTTATTACGAAGTACTGTCAGGAAGATGAGTATTCATTAATTCCAATCCATCCGCTTCAAGCAGAATGGTTATTACATCAATCTTATGTGCAAAATTGGATGAATCAAGGTTTACTTGAATATATCGGTCCAGTAGGTAAGTGTTATATGGCGACATCATCACTTAGAACGCTATATCATCCTCATTCGAAGTACATGCTCAAGTTTTCATTCCCTGTAAAGGTAACAAATTCAATGCGTATTAATAAATTGAAGGAACTTGAGAGTGGTCTTGAAGGTAAGGAAATGTTAAATACTAAAATTGGTGAAGTGTTAGAGAAATTTCCTGGGTTTGATTTTATATGTGATCCAGCCTTCATTACACTAAATTATGAAATGCAAGAGTCCGGATTTGAAGTGATTATTCGTGAGAATCCTTTTTATAGTGAGAATGCGAATGACGCTACTTTAATAGCTGGGTTAGTACAAGATGCTATCCCTGGGGAACGCACTCGTTTATCAAATATTATTCATCATTTAGCAGATATAGAAAATAAAAGCTGCGAAGAGGTAAGTCTAGAATGGTTTAGGCGATATATAAATATTTCTTTAAAGCCGATGGTATGGATGTATTTACGTTATGGGGTTGCATTAGAAGCTCATCAACAAAATAGTGTCGTGCAATTGAAGGATGGCTATCCAGTAAAGTTTTATTTCCGTGATAATCAAGGGTTTTATTTCTGTAATTCAATGAAAGAGATGCTTAATAGTGAGTTATCTGGTATTGGAGAACGTACTGGAAATTTATATGACGATTATATTGTAGATGAAAGGTTTCGTTACTATTTAATTTTTAATCATATGTTTGGACTTATTAACGGTTTTGGTACAGCAGGATTAATTAAGGAGGAAATTCTTCTCTCTGAATTAAGGTCTGTACTTGAATCATTCCTTCCATATAATCGTGAACCTTCTACATTTTTAAGAGAATTGTTGGAAGAGAATAAATTGGCATGTAAAGCGAATTTACTGACAAGATTTTTCGATGTCGATGAATTAACTAACCCATTAGAGCAAGCGATCTATGTGCAAGTAGATAATCCGCTCGTCACAGAAGTGGCTGTTCGTTCATAAGCAGTGTTAAAATTTCACGTAATACAAATAATGGAATTCAATATTCCGTCTTAAAGCGGAGGTGTTTATGAAAGAAAAAGTTTATCACGTAAAGATATTGAATGCACTCCAATCAAAAGAATACATTTCTGTGAGAAGGAGAGTACTACGCCAATTAGTAGAATCGTTAATTTATGAAGGAATCATTGCACCGATTCGTATGAGAAAGGGAGATAAGATTCTTTTTCTTATACAAGGGATTGATGAAGAGAATCAAAATGTTACGTACGAATGCTATGGTCAAGTGCGTATGACATTTGGACGGATTTGTCTAAAGGACTCATTAATAATGAGAGTTCAAGATGAGAAAGAAGAAGTACAATCTGTTTCACAATTTCTACATGAGATTTTTCGGATTGTTCAAGTGGAACGAATGAAATTGGATTCTTTTATTCAAGAATTAGAACAAACAATCTTTAAAGATACAATTGCACAATATGAGAGAAGTAGTGAAGAAGACTATATTACGAAAGCTTATGATGAGCTTGAAAGTCATTTAATAGATGGGCACCCGTATCACCCTAGCTATAAAGCGCGTATCGGATTTCAATATCGTGATAATTTTCAATATGGTTTTGAATTTATACAGCCAATGAAGCTTATATGGATCGCAGTTCACAAGAAATATACGACTGTAGGCTATGAAAATGAAGAGGGTTACAGCTGTACCTTGAAAGAAGAAATCGGTGAGCAGAAAAATAAAGAGTATTACAATTATGTTCAACTTATGGGGTGTGATGCAAAGCAGTATATGTTTATCCCTGTTCATCCTTGGCAGTGGGAGAACTTTATTATTCCGAATTACGCTGATCATATACAGGCTAAGTATATGATTTATTTAGGGAAATCAGCGGATGATTATTGTGCGCAACAGTCGATGAGGACATTGCGGAATGTCACGAACCCAACGAAGCCATATGTAAAGTTATCAATGAATTTACTCAATACTTCAACTATCCGTACATTAAAACCACATTCGGTTGTGAGTGCACCAGCTATATCGAATTGGTTAAAAGAAGTAATAAATCATGATTCTTATTTAAGGGATGAAGCGTGCTTGATTTTGTTAAAGGAATTTTCGAGTGTAACGTATGATTCGAATAAAAAAGCTACATATGGTTCATTAGGATGTATTTGGCGGGAAAGTGTTCACAAGTATTTGGATAAACAGGAAGATGCAATCCCTTTTAACGGATTATATGCTAAGGGGAAAGATGGTACACCGATTATTGATTTGTGGTTAAAGAGATATGGAGTAGAAAACTGGCTACAATTGCTTATTCAAAAAGCAATTATACCAGTTGTACACCTCGCTGTAGAACATGGAATTGCGTTAGAATCACATGGACAAAACATGATTTTAGTTCATGAAGAAGGAATACCAGTCCGTATTGCATTAAAAGATTTCCATGAAGGACTGGAGTTTTACCGTCCTTACTTGAAAGAAAACAAAAAGTGTCCTGACTTTACGAAAATGCATAAAGCATATGCAAATGGACAAATAAATGATTTCTTTGAAATGGATCGTATTGAATGTTTGCAAGAGATGGTTTTAGATGCACTTTTCTTATTCAATTTAGGTGAATTGGCTTTCGTACTGGCCGATGAATATCAATTGAAAGAAGAGAAATTTTGGTTCATGGTTGTCGAAGAACTAGAAAATCATTTTCGCAGATTTTCGCATTTGAAAGAACGTTTTGAAGCACTACAATTATATACACCTACATTCTATGCAGAGCAATTAACGAAGCGACGTTTATATATGGATGTTGAATCACTTGTTCATGAAGTTCCAAATCCATTGTATAGAGCAAGTAAACATAAAATACAGAAATCAGTTGTTGCAGGGGGAAATCATGCTAATTGTTAATAAACAAGAATATAGCAAAAATGATTTTGAATTGAAATTACAAGTTTACGAGGAAATGGAGCAGTTCCAAGGAGCAGAAGGAAATAGATTTGCACTTTGTCTAAAAGATCCATTTGATATTATTACGCTTGTGTTTTTCTTAAGAGAAAAAAAATCATCTGTACTACTTATTCATGAAGATACGCCAAAAGATACAGCTATTGAAATGGCAAGGCGTGCAAATTGTACGGGACTTTTATACGGAGAATGTAGCGACTTTACAAAATTAGAAGTAGTGAATTCATTACTAGAAGATCCTTCTTTATTGCAATATAGTTCAGGAACAACAGGAGAGCCGAAACTGATTCGTAGAGCATGGACGGAAATTGAAACAGAAATTGCTGCTTATAATGAAGCTTTAAAATGTGAAGAAGACGAAGTACCAATTGTAATGGCTCCAGTTTCACATTCATACGGATTAATTTGTGGCACGTTATCAGCAATTACGAGAGGTAGTAAGCCTATCATCATTACGAATAAAAACCCTAAATTCGCATTAAATATAGTTCGTAATACAGAAAAACATATCATATATGCAGTACCACTTATGCTTCATATTATGGGGAGTTTTCCGCAAGGGACATTTCAGTTTCATAAACTTATGACATCAGGATCACCTTTGCCAGAAACGCTGTTTAACAAACTGAAAGGGATGACGAAATATATGATGCAACAGTATGGATGCTCTGAAGCTGGTTGTATTAGTATATGTCATGCTATGGAAACTCATTTAGATTTAGGAGTGCCACTACCTCATGTAAGTATTAACATAGGTTCAGATGAAAATGAGCCGGAAGAAATCGTAGTGAAAATTGCTGAAAAGGACATTTATACGAAAGATTTAGGGTATAAATCTGAGCGGGGTCTTCATTTTATGGGGCGTATGGATGATGTTATTAATGTATCTGGTCTAAAGGTCTTTCCTATAGAAGTGGAAGAAACGATGCTTCGACTCGAAGGTATTCATGAGGCGATTGTATACCGCGGTAAGCATCCTGTGATGGGGGAAATAGTAAAAGCGAAAGTAGTCTCTCGTATTGAACCAATACAAATAAGAGAATGGTGCATACAGCATTTACCGTCTTATAAAGTACCGCATGAAATTGAAAATGTAGCAGAGATTCCGAAAAATAAAACAGGGAAAGTAAGTCGGAAGTTATTAGAGATGGGAGAGATAACAACATGAGACGTGAAATGTTAAAAGAAGCAGTTTTAAGCATTATGAGAAAAAAAATGGAACTGAAAAATGTAACGCATTTAGAAGAAACGATGCGTTTAAATCAAGATTTATATATTGATTCAGTAATGATGTTACAGCTTATTGTATACATTGAAATGGAATTAAAGTTATGTGTTCCAGAAGATGAGGTAGATCCAAAGGCGTTTCTTACAGTAGGATCTTTGCTTGACTTTATGGAAGAATTAAAGCCGCTACAAGCAGCAAATATGAATAATTAACTTTGAGAAAGTGGATGAGAGTATGACTTCAATTAAAGTTCACTGTTTAGTGAGTTGTTTTTGTGAAATTATAAAAAGGCGTAGTGATATAGATTTCCGTCCATTTTATTTCGGATTATGGGATGGAGATTTTGATATAACAGAAGGCGGGATTATTTCTTATCATTCCGAAAACATTAACCATGACAATTACTTGCTTTGGTATGAAAAATTGTATGGGATAAAAGTGAACGAATGGTATGATTATTCAAAAGATAAGAGTATCAATGTAGAAACATTTTTAGAATTAGTGGAAAATAAGCCTGAAAATCGTTACATAATTGTAATGGTCGACATGTCTTTATTACCAGAGAGAGAAAATAAGTTTCATCAAAAACCGTTTCCACATTATTTAATGATATCGAAAACAGAGAAAGAAAATGAATGGTTCATGCTTGATCCTGATTTTCGCTGGGAAGGGAATATGGAAAAAGATAAAGTGCTTCACTCTGTTAAAGACAACCCATTTGGTGGAGGCTATTTCATTGATATAGAGGGAATTCAGGAGCCAACACAAGAGATGGTAGAAAGTTATTTCATGGAAACATTCAAAAAGAATGATAATGAACTAACTATGGAATTGAAAAATTTAATTATAAAAATGGTAAATGAAGAGGATGGATATTCACTTTCTGGGCTCGTAACGGCAGTAAAGCAAATACCCGTATTGGCAATACGTAAATATAGCTATGAACATGCCTTTGCATACTTCCGTGAAACGTTACAATATGCGGAGCAAGAATTTGAGTATTGGTGTGATCGAGTGGAAGACATTGTACAAGGATTTACAAATGTACAGTACCGCGCAATCAAAATGGTAATGACAAACGATAAAGATATGTTAATACCAATTGTTGAGAAGCTTGATGAAATGAATACAATTGAACTGCAGATTAAGGATGAATTAGAGAAACAGTTTCTGTCATGGAAAGATATGAAAACAAATCAGTCTGTCTTAACTAATACAAGTTCATTGAATTTAAGATAAGGGAGTTCAAACAAATGAAATATTCGCTATGTACAATTTCATTTCGCCATCAACTAATTTCATTTACTAATATTGTTCAATTTGCATACGAAAACGGTTTTGAAGGAATTGAGTTGTGGGGGACTCATGCACAAAATTTATATATGCAAGAGCGTGAAACGACAGAACGAGAAATAGAGTATTTAAAGGATAAAAATTTAGAAGTTACGATGATAAGTGATTACTTGGACATATCATTATTAGCAAATTTTCAAAAAACGATGGAAAAATGTGAACAGCTGGTAAAGTTAGCTAAGTGGTTTAATACAAATAAAATTCGTACGTTTGCTGGGCAAAAAGGTAGTGAGGATTTCTCGGAACAAGAGAGAAAAGAGTATGTGAAGCGAATTTGCATGATTTGTGATCTATTTGCTCAGCACAATATGTATATACTATTAGAAACACATCCAAACACGTTAACGGATACTTTGCCGTCTACTTTGAAATTGTTAGAAGAAGTAAATCATCCATATTTGAAAATAAACCTTGATTTCCTTCATATATGGGAGTCTGGTGCAGACCCGTTAGATAGTTTTCAGCGACTAAAGCCGTGGATACAACATTACCATTTTAAGAATATATCATCAGCGGAGTATTTACATGTGTTTGAACCAAATAATGTATATGCCGCTGCTGGAAGTCGTATAGGAATGGTTCCATTATTTGAAGGTATAGTAAATTATGATGAAATCATCCGGGAAGTGAGAGATACTGATCATTTTGCTTCGCTTGAGTGGTTTGGGCATAATGCGAAAGATATATTGAAAGAAGAAATGAGAGCATTAACAAATAGAAAATTAGAAGTAGTAACCTCATAAGATGAAATGATGTAAGAGTCTCGTTTAAGAGACTCTTTTTTTATGAAATGAATAACCAAAAATTACCATGTATTTAATTTCGGATTTGATACAATTTAATATATATAAGGAGGTGATCGGTAATGGCTAGAAATCGTAACGCTAATCAATTAGCATCACATGGAGCACAAGCAGCTCTAGATCAAATGAAATATGAAATTGCACAAGAGTTTGGTGTACAACTTGGAGCTGATACTTCTTCACGTGCAAACGGTTCTGTAGGCGGTGAAATTACAAAACGCCTTGTAGCGATGGCAGAACAACAGCTTGGTGGTGGATATACTCGCTAAATGTAGAAGGTTATAGGAGAAAGGAAGGATTCTTCCTTTCTTTTTTATTTTCAATTAATTGGTATGGATATATTGTGAACAGGATTCAAAGAATAGGAGTAATGCTATATTTTACCCAATTTCTTTTGTGCTAAATGGAAAGTAGTAAAGATGAAATAGCCCTGGTGGAATGCAAAATTAAGTTCCAGCAGGGCTGTTATATGGTAAGAAATATATGATGAAAGGTTCCGAAATCAACATGTTAAAAAAAGAAAACTGTTGTTTAATTGCACTTGCATCAGTTCCACTTGTTATGACGTTAGGTAATTCAATGCTTATTCCAATCCTACCAACTATTGAAAAGAAATTACATATTTCATCTTTCCAAGTATCCATGATTATTACAATTTATTCTATCATTGCAATTATACTCATACCGATTGCTGGTTATCTATCAGATAGATGGGGCCGAAAAATGATAATGGTTCCAAGTTTATTAATTGCAGCTATTGGAGGAGCGATAACGGGCTGGGTATCATGGAAAGTTGATAACCCTTACGTTTGGATTCTTATCGGAAGAGCAATTCAAGGGATAGGTGCTGCTGGTGCTATGCCAGTTGTCATACCATGTGTAGGTGATTTATACAAAGATGAAAAACAGGTTAGTGCAGGCTTAGGAATCATTGAGACGTCAAATACATTTGGAAAAGTATTGAGTCCCATATTAGGATCAGCTCTTGCGGCTATTGTATGGTTCTTACCATTTTGGGCGATTCCAGTTTTATGTGTAATATCGATTATTTTATTACTGGTACTAGTAAAGGCGAAGAAACAAGAAGAAGAAGTCCCACCACTTAAAGAATTTATTCAATCTATTATCTCTACGTTTCGAGAAAAGGGAAGATGGTTAATTGCCATTTTTATACTAGGTGCAATTATTATGCTTATTTTATTCGGAATACTTTTTTATCTGTCAACTATACTGGAGTCGAAGTACGACATTCATGGTATATGGAAAGGGTGTGTACTCGCTATTCCTTTGCTTGTACTATCACTTAGCTCATATATGGCGGGTAAAAAAATTGGAGATAAACAAGATATTATGAAAAAGTGTATTTATATTGGATTTTTACTGGCTGCTGCATCTACCTTCTTACCTTTATTCCTAAAAGGAATCTATTTGCTACTTCTTTGTCTCGTTATTATGGGGATAGGAATTGGTATTGCGTTACCATGTTTAGATGCTCTTATTACGCAAGGGATTGAAAAAGAGCAGAGGGGGACAGTTACGTCATTTTATAGTTCAATGCGATTTATCGGTGTAGCAGCTGGACCACCCCTGTATTCTTTTTTTATGAAAGGGGCGGACCATGAAGTATTTTATTTAACAAGCATCTTCGCTGCTATTGGTGCGGCCATAGCAATTATTTGGATTAAACCAGCAAAAGATAAAATGATGTTAAAACAGAAACCGGAACTGGAACCAACTTCATAATCTGAAAGAGAATTGCATGCTAATTACATAACATGCAATTCTCTTTAATTAGTTAGGAAAAATAACTTGTTTTAACATATAAAGTGCGACTCCCCATATGATTAGCCCTGAAAATTTATTTAATACTGTAATCGTTTTTCCTGTCGAGTCTAATCCTTTTAGAAATTTTCCAGCAAAAGCTAAACTAATAAACCAAATCCAAGAAACTATAATTGTTGCCAAAGTGAAAGCCCACTTCTCACTTCCTATGTACTGTATAGAGTTTGTTCCAATTACACCAATTGTATCTAAAATTGCGTGTGGATTTAGTAATGAAACCGATGTGGCGAAAATAATTTGATTTTTTAAAGGCATGCTTTTTTCTTGTTTTACATCATTTGAAGGATCGCTTCTCCAAATAACCCAGCCCATATACATAAGAAAGAAAAATCCAATCATATACAGAGTAGTTGTTAACCAAGAAAAAGTAAGGAGTACAAGGGATACACCTTGTACAGCAATTAATATTAATAATGTATCACATATAGATGCAGTCAAGACTACAGGAGCAGATCGCCAAATATTTGGTTGACTAGCGCCTTGATTAAAGACGAAAACATTTTGGACACCTAATGGAATGATAAGACCAAATGCAAGGATGATACCGTGAATAATTGCTTCACTCATCATATTACCTCCTACTTAATGTGATTAGTTATGATAGTGTATATTGTATAGAAGAAATGAAAATTTGTATCCATCCATATGGTTGGATAGGTTACCAACCATAAAGTATGTGAGGTGATATAATGGAAAGGCTCATTTGGAAACCTAATATGTCTTCGTCTATGCCTTTATATAAACAAATAGAATCTTATATAAAAGAAAGGATTGTTAATGGGGAATGGACAGTTGGAACTAAATTACCTTCACAAAGAGATTTGGCGCATACGTTTGAAGTGAATCGAAGTACAATTGTAATGGCTTTCGATGAATTAGTAGCAAAAGGGTATATTGAGGGGAATGGTCGGAAGGGAACAATTGTTATAAATAATAGTGAGAGTACTTCTACATATGCCCCGCCTCCAAACTGGCAGTCTTATGTAGAAACAGGGCTTCATTATCCGAATCTTCCTGCTGTACAAGAGATTAATCAAGCTGAATTTACTCCCAATGTAATTCGATTAGGAACAGGTGAACTTTCACCGAGTCTCTTGCCTGAGAAAAAGATGAAGGGTATTATTAATAAAATTTTACAATCAAATGTTACACTTGGGTATGAGGAACCGAAAGGAAATCTCCATCTAAGAGAAAAAATTGCGGAATATTTAAAAGGGCATGGGGTATATGTATCTCCTGACTCTATTTTAATTGTTTCAGGGGCAATTCAAGCACTGCAACTTATTTCTATGGGGCTTCTTCCGAAAGGAGCATCAATTTTATTAGAAAAACCATCATATTTATATTCGCTTAATGTATTTCAATCAGCAGGAATGCGTTTGATTGGAATACCAATGAATGAGAATGGTATAAATACTTCATATATTACAAAATATAAGAAACAATTTAACGCATCTATTTTATATACGATCCCATCTTTTCATAATCCGACCAATTTTAGTATGAATGCTAAGAAGAGGGAAGAAGTGATGGAGATATGTAATGAAATTGGATTACCTATTATTGAGGACGCGGTATATCAAGATTTATGGTTCGATGCACCAGTTTCAAAGCCTTTAAAGGCATATGATAAAAATGGTATCGTGCTACATATTGGAAGTATGTCCAAAGTCATTAGTCCTGGTCTAAGAATTGGATGGATTGTTGGATCAGAATCCGTTATTCAAAGATTAGCAGATATAAAAATGCAAACTGATTATGGTTCAAGTTCTATATCCCAGCAGATTGCAGCGGGGTGGTTTGAAAATGGATTGTATGATGAACATTTACAGTTTGTAAGAAGTGAATTGAAAAAACGTAGAGATTTTATGATAAGTATGTTAGAAAAGTATTGTAGTGGCATTGCAACTTGGCATGAGCCAGTAGGAAGCTTTTACATTTGGCTACATATAAATCTACCAATTTCGAATCGTAGTTTATTTGACAAAGCTTTACAAGAAAAGGTGTTATTAAACCCAGGCACTTTGTATGATAGAAGTGCTAACCAATTTTTACGCCTTTCTTATTCATATGCAACTGTAGAAGAAATTGAAGTTGGAATAAAAAAGATCGCACAATTAATTAAAGGGTAAAGGAGAAAACCATGAAACAATATGTGATTTGCCAAATGATTGATGGAGATAAATATTTAGCTGCTTATGCGGAAACAAAACAGGATGCAATTGAAAAAGCAGAATTGTTAGGATTAAGAACTGGAAATCGTTACATAGTAATTACTGCGGAAGAAGCAGAAGGGTTAACTTATCCTTAAACAATAGGAGAGTACATAAGAAGTAAATAAGCCTAATAATATACGAGACCACGAGACTT
>NZ_BOQD01000223.1 GCF_018332515.1 Bacillus hominis
TCCAGCATTACTGTAGAAACAAGTTTTAATTAATAATGAACTACATACCATTTTTATGATTAGATTAAAAGACGAATCAAATCACCAAGTCATTGCGCTAAATAGTTTGGGGCATCAATAAAATAAAAAAGGCAAACAATATGCCTTTTTTATTACTTATAAAATTACATCTACCTCGAAGTTCAACTATAGCTTAAACAACAGTGGACTTGAGAGTTAACTGTTTTTAACGATTTAAACAACAATTAAATATATTATATTTACATAATTAAAATCGCGTATTTACGTTTTTACAATCATTAATTCTATAATATATATGTACTAGTTGTTCAGTTTAATTATTTTTCTCAAGACATTCATAAACTGCCATCATTTCTCGTTTATTCAACTCACGAATTCGATTAAATATTAGAATGTCTGCAACATCCTCAGTTCGTAAGCTTTCATCCACAACATCACTAACTTTTCCAATTAACCATGTTTGCACATCTATGCCCTCAACAATTTCTTTAAGCCCTTCATCATTGATACCAGTTGCATTACAAGTTACACATGGAATTGTTAATTTAAACACGCCGTCATGCAGGTTATCTTCTGTTATTACTTTCTTTCCGTTACAGAATGGACATGGGTTGCTTTTTTTAATTTTATTAATTTGGGTAACTAATTTTTTATAACCAAATGCTTCATACACATATGTTAGTTTTTTATATTTTCCATTTGTGAAATACTTATCTATGATAGTTTCTCTTGTTTCATTAATATTTTGGAAATCACAAATAGTCACCTTATTTTTATTGCTGATGGATTCGACATTACCTTTAATTTCGCCCCAGAATGGTAAAACATTTTGTAATACCATTTCATAATTTGAAAAACTTGCTTGTTCTAATTCGAACATTTTCAGTGCAACTTGTGCTTTTCTTGGCAATAAAGAAACATCTTCTGTCAATCTTATATCGCCACCAACAATAGATTTCAATTTAACGAGTGCTGGTAAATCACCAACTGTTTTCAACACTTCAGTTATAGGCTGATTGATTATTTCGCGAATATCTAAGTTTTCAAATTTAAGCGGTTTATGATGATTTAAAACCGTCCCCTCACAAATTGGACATGTCATCATTTCTTTAGAATTCTTAATATCTTCTTTAATAGCTGCTTTTGAAATAACAATATATCCACCAATGATCGTATTAAATCCTACCCACGTTCTACGTGTCTTCCCTTTTTTATCATAAAATGATTTTTCAAAATATCCGTACCAAAATGTATGTTTTTCTTCTTCTGACATATCATTGTAGCTCTTTGACAAATCATGACCAAGCTCATTTTTAATTTCTTCAAATAGAAATTCTATTTTTTCATACTGATAAAACTTTAATACTTTCATGATTTCCGGATAGAATAGACCATCCCAAAATGGAATGTTTTTATCTTGAATTACAATTTCCTTATCAAAAATTTCTATCTTAAGACGTCCTGAACATGATGGGCAATGATTATCCTGAGAATAGAAATCGAAACTTCTCGTATCTTTATTAGTCGGATGAGCAGCTACAATATGATTGATCAATCCACCAATTTCATATAAGAAACTATATTGACTATACAAATGTCTTTCGAGATCAATAGCAACAACAGGCGCAATTGTATCAGATTCGTATTCACCGTAAATTAAACGAGCCATTGATGATAAGCTTTTTAATATGCCACCCTTGTAGATGTTTTCTGCATTTTTAAAATAAGAAATATGACTTTCTGCTAAGTAGTTAATTCCATTTTGTTGATTCAGTGTTGAAGAAATATGTAATGGAGTAACTTTATCTATATCATTTTTTTGACGATAATAATCCTCATGACTAACTACATCAAGATGCTCTACAGATTCAAACTGTCTTTTCCCAAAATCAACGATATAATCAGAGCTTTCAAGCATGTAACTATTATGCTCAATCATAATGATAGAGACTGATTCATCTTGCAATATCCCTCTAACACTATCGATGAATTGATTTAAAATATTTTGTGATAACCCTTTTGAAGGCTCGTCAAAAATAAATAGTGTATGTGGGTTTCTTACATTAGCAAATAACTCCGAAACTAAATGAACACATTGAAACTCACCCGTTGATAATGTTTGTGTTTTTCGTTCTAATGTCAAATAACCAAGTCCAAGTTTGATTAATAAACTCAAACGTTTATAAGCGATATCTTCATTAGGAAGTTCATCAATGATATCTTCAATCGAACGCTCAAAAATATCATCTATATCTTCACTATATTTTGTAAGTTTCTTTTTAATATCCAAGAAAGTCGCAACGGTTGATCGACTTGTAATTGATTGGTTTCGATCTTGTCCTACCATTACTAGTTTATCTTTTGGATATCGTTTCAGAAAATCTTTGGATATGCATTCATTAACAAGTGTTGATTTACCACATCCAGATTCACCTGTAACAGTTACAAGTCTATTTTTAGGAACCTGAAATTCAGTCATTTGGATATTACGGCAATATAAATCATGGAATGCATAGTATTCTGTTGGTATTTCATGATTTATTCCCCAAATTATTGGGTCTGGCCTTGGCGATTCTTCAACAATTGTTCCACCATATTTCCCGCTACCTGGGCCAAAGAACAATTGCTCATCAGTTGTATCAAGCACTGTGTCTGAATGATCAATAAGCCAAATTTGATTCTTACATCCTAATTGTTTAATCTCTTCTAAAATTTTCAATAGTGTTTCATGATCCAGCCCTACTGAAATTTCATCAATAATAATTACCGTATTTTCACTTACTGCCATAAATTCTGCCAAGTACAGTCGTGTAATTTCTCCACCTGACAATGTACCCATAATCCGATTTAATGTTAAATAACCAATATTCATATTAGCAATGTTTTGAAGAATATGTTGTTTCGCTTCACTAATATTTAAAACTTCTGCTAATGAAAGAATAGATTCAACACTTAAATCATTAATGTCAGAAATAGTATGTGGTTTATCAAACAATTCAATTGTATATTGTTCAACCTCTTGACTATAACGTCTGCCCTCACATTTTTTACACTCAATATTTTTAGTAGTACCACGTCCTTTACAACCAGGACACCAACCTAACTGATTATTAAATGAAAAGACCTCAGGAGAAAGATTATATTTTTCAGCAAGTCTTTCACGTATCTCTTTAAAAACACCTGTATGAGTACCAATCGTTGAACGTGGATTAGAAGAAATAGATGATTTTCCTAGAAAAAGTACTAAAGGCATTTCTTCCATCTTAATAGCACTAAAATTCGTTTCCATAATGTTAGGAAATAAATACTGATATTCAGCCTTTGGTAATAAGGAAACAAGGCGCTTCTTTGATTCTTCACCAATTGTTTGACAAAAAGTTGTTTTACCAGATCCAGACAATCCAGCAATTCCAAATGATTTATTTACCGGTATTTCTGCGTCTAATTTGTTTATATTGTTTGCAATTAATTGATTTACTTTCATATTAACCTCTATTCTTATCGTTCTTAAAAATCGTTTTTATAAGATAATAATTAC
>NZ_BOQD01000224.1 GCF_018332515.1 Bacillus hominis
TGACAAGCTATATTTTATTTTTTTACATCAATAAGTGTAAAACGCTCACAAACGAGTAGCATATCTTCAGAAAAACGAAGACCAAGTTCATTCAGTTTCTTCGTAAAGAACCGAATATGGGTATTTCTCCAGTAATTATAAGTAAAATCTCCTTTCTGGGAGAACAAATTATAAAATTAATTTTAAACATGTTTATATACCTACTTTACGCGGCTTTAGGGGATATGCAGATGCAATCGATACTGGGAAAGATGTTTATAAAGAAAGAATAAAAATTGATTATTTCAAAGAAGCATCTGAAACGTTAGAAATACATACGGGACTTAATCTTTATGTTGAAATAACAGATATGTTATTAGAAAGTGTTCAACAAAGGTATAACATGCTGGAATTTCAAGAATTCTTGTCATAAAGCTTCTTTGATGGACAGCAAGTTACACTTACATCCCGCTAGGAATTCAGATATAGATGCATTAAGTGATGAAGCAAAATAATTATGTGTTAAGCTCCATGAATTTATTAAATTGAATAATACTTGTTTTTTCTTTAAAAGATCATTACCCAGTCCTAAGTTACAAGGTGTGGATAACGTAGATTACTATGATACATCCTAGTACGAGGAGAAAGCGTTACAAAAACCGCAAAATACCTTAAATTTAATAAATTAATAGAAACTAAACTAATTTGTACATTCAAGTATCGGCGAAACTGCTTCTTTTTTGGTAAAAACCTCATTTACTTATGATACGCTTCCCTAATAGATACCCGATATTTTTGTGCTAGTGCATTCATTTGTAGTACTAACGCACTATTTCTATATGTAAGGAGTGTTCGTTACGTGTTTCGGAAGTATTTGAAAATATTATATAGTTCACCTATAATACTGACTTCGCCGCCGGTACCGTTAATACTATTAAATGAAACTAAATGCTTTGTCAGCAATTCAATTTGCTTTTCTAATGGTAAAGATTACTGTTTTTGTATACAGACATAGAATAAAACCTCCTCAAATTTTATAATTGCGAGTCTTTCATAGAGAAGATAAGTGCAAGTGAAAAACTATAGTACGATTACATCAATAGGAGGAAGTAGTGATGTATAAAAAGGGTTAAGAACATTTGTTCTAGGTTGGTGTAATAGGTACACTCAATCAATTGAGGTGCTTATTTTATAGGAAGAAACGCTATTACTAGGTTCGGTTTTCAAGTATAGCTTGTAACTAGACGCAGTTTCACTCCTATAAATTAATGAATATCTACTCTCTTAAAATAGAATAGTGCTGTTGCTGCAATGATGATATAGGAATACTCTGGTGGATATGTGGGTTGTAATTCATTATTTGCTATATATAGGGTAGCAGTCCATGGAAATAAATCTTTATAATTGGAGTTTACGAGCATAAGGTTTGTTATTGTAATAATGATTGTTAATATAATAGGCGGTATATAGGTCTTCATTACAAGAGTTAATAGTAAAATGGGTGAAGATGAAGGAAAGAGAAGGACGCCGCATATAAAAAAATCAGGAGAGAACCTAAAAGTAAGACAGTGCTAAATCCAGAGAAGGTCTCCCTATAGGCATAATAATTAAAGTTAGCATCATAATCCAAAGAAATAGAAGGATGAACTTATTTTTAATAAAGCTAATACATGATACGGGTATAGTTAGAAAATGTTTCGATTTTCAATGTATCTTCCGTGTAAACAGATAAGCGATCACAACTCCGTATAAAGGACATCTGATAATTAGAGTGGTATACACGTTAACTTCAGTGAATAATTGAGGGGACAAAATAGTTGGAGTAGGCTTTTTTGTTTTTATGTGTATATAAGACGTTACAACCACTAAGAAGGGTGTGGCACCAGTACCAATAATACGAATTAAAAACATAGCAGAAGGTTTTAGTTTTAATAGTTTTGTATGGAGTAGATGAACCAATTGTTCCACCTCAGCTAATATGTGACTAGAAATGAGTATTGTTATATTTCTTTCTTGAGCTAAAGATGTAATTAGTTTTTGTCGTTCTGTAATACTAATTAGGTCTAGTCCGTTAGTTGGTTCATCTAGTATGAGTAGTTCAGGATAATGAAAAAGGGTTTAAATTGAATATGTTTTGGAGGAACAGATTAGTAAAGAGAAGTAGAAGAGGGCTCCTTGTTAATAAAATCTTTGTAGGGACTTATCTAGCTAAAAGAGTGCAAGAAATATTAAATTAAATATCTTTATAAAAAGTGTTGACGATTAGAGTATAGAGGTGTAATATAGAACAAGTCGCCGATAGTAACAACGCAGAAAGCGACAAACGAAATAAAAACAAAATGAAAAACTTAGTTGACATTAACTAACGAAGATGTTAACATAAGGAAGTC
>NZ_BOQD01000225.1 GCF_018332515.1 Bacillus hominis
ATACTTATTAAACTTGTTTAATAAGTTAAATTAAAGTCACTTATTAAACTAATTTAATAAGTTTGATTCATTCGATAACGAAGGAGATGATTATATGAAAACTGAGAAAGAAAAGATGTTGGCGGGAGAAATGTATATTGCGGATGACGAAGAATTAGTAGCTGATAGGATTGAGGCAAAACGTTTAACACGCCTTTATAACGAGGCGATGGAGACAGGTGATGAAAGCCGCTTTACTTTGTTAGAGCAACTTTTAGGTTCTTCAGCTGACGGGAAAACACACATTAATCCTGATTTTCGTTGTGATTACGGCTACAATATCCATGTTGGAAAGAGCTTTTTCGCAAATTTTAATTGTGTAATTTTAGACGTTTGTGAAGTTCGAATCGGTGATAATTGTATGTTTGCACCTGGTGTCCATATTTATACGGCCACTCATCCTTTACATCCGGTAGAGCGGAATTCTGGAAAAGAATATGGAAAGCCTGTAAAGATTGGTAACAATGTTTGGGTTGGTGGGGGAGCTATTATTAATCCTGGTATTTCAATTGGAGACAACGCTGTAATTGCTTCAGGGGCAGTTGTGACAAAAGATGTACCTAATAATGTAGTAGTTGGTGGTAATCCAGCTAAAGTTATTAAAACGATAGACTTATAGAAATCGTTTTTTACGGGTATATGAATAAACTGGTGTCTTATCGTATAGACAATGTGAAAGGTGTTTCATATGAAGAAAAATAGTGCGGACAATCATATAAAGACATTACTTGCCTCTCGAAACGCTCTTTTTCTCTTATTTGCTTTGCCAGGTGTCGCGTTTGCTACATGGATTTCTAGAACAGCAACTACCCGTGATATTTTAGCAGTGTCAAATGCAGAAATGGGCTGGATTTTGTTCGGTTTATCTGTCGGTTCAATAATTGGTCTACTAAGTGCAAGTCATTTCATTGACTGTAAGGGAGCTAGAGACGTTATTATAGGAAGTATGTTTTTTATGATTGTTGGATTACTTTGTTTAGGTATTAATATTTATGTAGTTTCTAGTATGGGGGCTTTTGGTAGCTTACTAGTATTTGGAGTAGGATATGGATTAGCAGAAGTCGCATTGAATGTAGAAGGTTCTTCCATTGAGCAGAAATTAGGAACAACTCTTCTCCCGAAATTCCATGGCTTTTTTAGTATAGGAACTTTAGTAGGCGCGCTTAGTGGTTCTGCCGCCATCTCGCTTCACATCCCGATTCTGTATCAGTTTCTTGCGATTTCGGTTGTGTTTGTATTACTTGTATGTATGTTGTATCGTTTTCTTCCGCATGGAACAGGAAAGCAGGAGAGAAGGCAGAACAAAAAGCGAGCGAAGCGTACTTCCTTGCGTATCGAAAAAAAGGTGCTTTTAATTGGTCTTTTCGTGCTTGGAATGGCCTTTGCAGAAGGAAGTGCAAATGATTGGCTACCGATCGTGATGGTAGACGGACATCAACAAAGTGTAGTGACAGGTTCTATTATGTACACAATTTTTGTATTGGCAATGATGTTAGCTCGTATGTGTAGTAGTTATTTCCTTGATCGATTCGGTCGTGTCGCTGTCGTACGTGCTACTATTATGATGGCGATTATAGGAATTTCAATCGTCATATTTGGAAGTAACTCGTATTTTCTAGCAGTTGGTGTCGTGCTATGGGGGATTGGTGCGTCGTTAGGTTTCCCAATTGGTCTTTCTGCTGCTGGAGATGACAGTGAAAATGCGACTTCAAATGTTGCTACAGTTTCTATAATCGGTTTTACAGCGTTTTTAGTCGGACCACCATTTTTAGGGATACTTGGAGAAGCATTTGGAATACGTTATGCCTTGCTAGCTGTTTTATTATTTGTTATCTTGTCTGGAATTGTATCGTCTGTTACGAGAGAGAATACATCGAGTTAAATACGGAGTGCCGCTAGTAGAAATATATCATCTCTATTGCTTTAGAAAATGATGTATGATATATTGTCAACGCAACTTATTAAAAGTGTTTAATAAGTATGTTGATTAAGGTGGTGAGCGATTTGAGTGAACAATTTGTTACTCAAAAATCGATTAAAGAGACGATCCTTCGCGGCATTCGTACAGCTCTTCTAGAGCAAGGTAGTGCAACGAAAGTAGAGCTTAGTAATACATTAGAAATCAGTTTTCCAACGATAAGTAAATTTATAGAAAATATGAAACAAGACGGTGAAGTCACTTTAGTCGGTCTAGATGATTCAAGTGGTGGAAGAAGAGCGAAACGATATGCTTATAATCCGGAATATATGTTAGGTTTAGCGATATTTTTAGAAAAAAATGAGACAAACTATACGATTTTTAACTGTTTAGGGGAAGTAAAAGAACAAGGAAGTACTTCAAGTGTATTAATTGATACTGGCGTAAACCTATTATCTAAACATATTGAAAGTCTTATCGCTACATTCCCGAAAATAAGTTCTATATCAATTGGTGTGCCCGGTTCGGTAGATAATGGTCGTATTTTTTATATACCTGGTTATGAAAAATTCCAAAATTTTAATTTAAAAAGTCATTTGGAGGATCTGTTCTCTATACCTGTAGTAATAGAGAACGATATGAATGCTGCAGTGCTTGGTTATTATAAAAACATTGGAAACCATGACAATTCCTCTCTTGTATATTTGTATTCAGGTCAAAATGGTCCAGGTGCGGGTATTATGATAAATGGGGATGTAGTGCGAGGAAGTACATTTTTCTCAGGAGAGATATCTTTCGTTCCACAGTATGATAATAAAAATTTCTTACAAGCTTTGAGAAGTGGAGATGAAGTTAAAGATTCCAATAATCCAGAGGAATATAATATAGATGCTATTACCCGATTAATTTCTACATTTATAGCTATTATTAATCCACATGTGTTTATTTTCTGTGATGATGAAGTGAATCAATTTGTAATAGATCAAATTGTAAAAAGTTGTCCGCAGTACATTCCGGCGGAACATATTCCGAAAATAACAGTAAGCGATTGGAAAGAAGATTATTTATATGGATTAAAAAGCCTTGGACTTGGTCTTATGATTACAAGAACAAGCAAAGAAAATTAAATATCAAATTGTTGGTTGAATACCATAAAAGAAAAGGTGTCGATTATGAAAATTGAACATGTAGCAATTTGGGTGAATGATTTAGAAGGTATGTGTGATTTCTATAAACAGTACTTCAATGGTGAAGAAAATAGCTTATATCATAATCCGAAAAAGCAGTTTGAATCTTATTTTATAACTTTTGAAGGTGGTGCGCGTCTAGAACTTATGAGACAGGTAGGGATAGACGATAAAATAAAAACACAAACGATAGGATATGCACATATTGCTTTTTCTGTAGGTAGTAAAGAAAAAGTTAACCAATTAACTGATATGTTAAGAGAAGCAGGATACTCTGTGTTAAACGGTCCGCGCACTACAGGGGATGGTTACTATGAAAGTGTAGTAAGTGATCCTGAAGGAAATCAGATTGAGATAACAATCTAACATTATATTTACTAATAATTGATAAAAATATAAAACTTTGTTGTTCCCCCAAATGTTTACGAGAAATCTATTATTTCTTCAGAAAGGGGGACATAACAGTGAGTGAAATCATTTTTGTTTTCTGTATATATCCATTGTTTATTTGTATTTTTTCAATAGCTGGTACATATAAAGTGGATACATTTTACGTGATGCCAATTGTAACATTTGTTATTTTTCTTATGTTAAATGTTACATTGTACGACCCGTCATTTTTCTTTTGGGTTGGCATGTATACTATTTTTTCATTTCTTGTTTCTTATATAACTATCTTATTTGTAAAGGGATATAAAGCTGTAGAAAGAGAGCACTAATATCATTTAGTTATTTTGGGGGCAATAGGGATTTACGGTGAACGATAACAACCTCATTTCGCGTTATAATGACGGGAAATGAGGTTGTTGTATTTCTATATAAAATATAAGAAACTTATTATGTAATGTTTTTTAATTGGAGTGCTGAAACTCTCTAATAATCCGCTCAATGACTGGATGAAGAGTAATAGGCAACCTATTAAGCGGAAAGAAGCGTAATTCTTTTGACTCAGCTTGATCACATATAAGTTCACCGTGGAATTCTCGGCAAATATAAACAACGAGTACACCATGAACTTGATCGCCGTTTGGATAGATTTGAAAAAAATCTGGTCCTGAGTATGTACGGAACAGTTCTGGATTTTTAATGATAAGCCCAGTTTCTTCAAATACTTCTCGTTTTAAAGCATCTTCTAACGTCTCGTTATATTCTAAGGCGCCACCAATAATACCCCAGCGGTTAAAGTCTGTACGGAGCTGCAGTAATACTTCATTTTTCTCATTTAATATAATGGCGTGTGAGCCTATTAATATAAGTGGATGATTTCCTACTAGATTTCTTACGTCTTCAATATAACCCATAATTTTTCTCCTTGTATTTAATAATAGTTTGGAAGTTCTTTTAACATTTTTTCTGTTTTACGTGCTGTATAGGCTAAGTTATGATCATCTTTTGTTCTAAAAAATAATGTACGTAAAAAGGTTTTAATGTTGGCACATAAAATACAATACTCATTAAGCGAAAGGCGTTTTCTAATTTGAGGAAGCCTTTTTATTTTTTTATAAATAATTGAAATTAACTCATCTTGCGGGAAGTCATGATACAGCATGGATATTAATGGCGTAACAATACGCTCATCTTCGTTATTATGAAAAATATCAGATGGAATGAAGATTTTATTTAATAAACAATGAATGAGCTCTTCATACCATTCAAAAGTCGTATGTGAATTATGAACAATTTCAGTAAAAGCATCAGATACGTGGGCGATACAATGAGCCCATCCTTTATTTTCGATATATCCTCGAAAGTCCATTTCTAAGTTTGTATATGTAATGAGTTTATTTTTTATCTCCTCGATATCCTCTTCTGTAAAAAAGTAGTGAGAGTTCGCGAATTGGAGTATTAACGCAATTAAAGAAACAGTGTAAGAACGTGTGAAAACCCCATCTGTATGTGGGGAGTAAATGTCACAATATAAATATTCATTACTTAAACAAGTTTGCAACAGTAATTTCAGTTGATCGTCCATAAGAAATTCATGATGAATGAAATGCGTAAAACATTTATATACAAGTTGGTAACGAACGTAACTATCAGTCGTTCCGATAAACTGTAGCATATTCAAAGTTAACTCATTTATATCTATATGTTGCAGTTGCGTATAGTCATTTTGTTGTATCAGCTCTAACTGTTGTTGCAACGCTGTAATATCCAATGGGGGACCTCCTCCGCACTTTAAAGGTGCGATCTTTTCTAGTATTCTATATATTCAAGGACAATCCTGCTCATGCAAGGAGAACCAATAGAAATTCGAGTATGACATAGATGAGGGAAAAATATGAAGACAATAGAACAGTTAGAAAAACATTTTAAAATAAGAAGAAGTGCATCTTCTATCATGATAAAAGAAAATAATGCAGAGGTTTTTACAGAAGAGAAATTAGAAAAGATAATGCAATATTGCATTGCTGAGGCTGAAAAAGAAGAGGTTGAAAAATTACAATTTGATATCTCTTCAAAAAGTCCAAATTATGATGTGTATAAGAAATGTTTCGAAACGTATTCATTTGAATATATTACTGAAAACATGATTGTATTTAAAGATATATACGAAGTAGAAGATGTAGAAAGTGATATTGATTTTAAACTAATTGAAGAAGTAGGAGAAGACGTTTTTTATTCACTGTGGAATGAAGTGACGGGAGAACAAGTTGATTATAATCAATTTGTACATATGATGGAACAAGAAATTGGTGAGCAATGGAAAGAGCATTGTTTAACAGCGAGTGTAAGTGAAGAGCCAATAGGAATTGTAATCCCGCATATTGAAAGAGGTACGTTAGAAGAAGGGAAACTGATGTATTTCGCAGTCGCTCCAAATATGCGAAATAAAGGGTATGAAGCAGCATTCTTTACAGGGGCGATGTTTGTCTTAAAAGAAATAGGCGCATCGTATTATATTGGCGAGACAAATGTACAAAATGAGTGGATGAAGGATGTTTTTGGGAAGAACGGATGTCAGCTATTAAGTTCTACTGAGCGATATGTGAGAAAGTTTTAGAAGGATGAACGGTGTATACTCTGGAACACATTTAGCGAGAATCCGTGTACAAATTTTGAACAAGTAAAAGAACTTTTTGTATGTTTGTAAGATAAAAAGAAAATCGAAACGACAAAGTAAGCTTTCCTATAATACAATAGAGAAGGATTAGACTATACGAAGAAAGCGTTGGTGAAAGTATGAAGCAACAAATAAATTGGTTACAAGCAACTGTAGAACGAAATGAAGATAACGCGTTACATATAGAGTGGGAAAATAATATAGAAGAAGTTAAAATTTATTGGAGTACTTCACCAGATTATATTGAAGGAAATGGCGAATTACTTGTAACGGTAAATGGAGAGTCATTTACTACAATTACAGATCCGAGTGAGAATGAGCGTCCCTATTTTAGGCTAGTAGGAAGTAATGGACAAGCAGTGACAGTAGCTGAGCGAAGATTACCATTACAAGGTGCGTTTAACTTCCGTGATATGGGAGGATATGAAACGACTGAAGGCCGTAAAGTAAAGTGGGGCAAATTGTATCGTTCTGAAGAGTTAGCAGGATTAACAGAATGGGATATCGAGTATTTACAGAAGTCGGGCTTAAAATTAATTTGTGATTACCGTACAGATTTTGAAGTAAAGCATAAGCCGAACCCAGGCATTACAGGTGCTCGCCAAGTATGCTTACCAGTTATGCAAGACTTAGCGAAAGATTTAAATATAAATGAGTTTTTCCAAGTTGGTGACCTATCAATATTAGGAAAACCCGGTGAATATCTTGTGAAAATGAATCAAGATTTCGTAAGTGGTAATGAGGCATTCGTGAGCTTCTTACAGTTAGCACAAAACCCAGAAAACTTACCATTAGTAAACCACTGTACAGCTGGAAAAGACCGTACTGGATTTGGTTCCGCATTATTATTACTTCTATTAGGTGTATCAGAAGAAACGGTAATGCAAGATTATTTATTAAGTAACGGCTTCCGTGAGAAATTAAATGAAAAAATGATGGCGTTTTTAGGTGCGAAATTACAAAACGATGAAAGTAGAGCAATATTAGGGGCGATGTTTGAAGCTCGTGCTGAGTATTTACAAGCTGCGATTGATGAAATTAAAAAGCAGTATGGATCAGTTGAAGCGTACGCTGAAAAAGCTCTTGGCTTTACGAAAGAATCGTTAGAGGAAATGAAAGAATTATTGCTAGAAGATAAAGTGAAACTTTAATCAGTGGAGGTTTTGTTCATCCCCACTGCTTGCAAATAACGGGATAAATAAGAAGAAGGGAGGCTGATTTGGATTAGCCTCCTTTTCTTATTGTTGCTATGCTGTTCGTAAAAGCAAAAAGTTCGACTTATGGGATATTTAATGAGAAACTACAAGTTGTAAATAACGTACTAATTGAGGAGAGCATAATGAAATATAAAGTTATATTATTCGACGTAGACGATACATTATTAGATTTCCCTGAAACGGAAAAAAACGCATTACATAACGCGTTTGTACAGTTCGGCATGCCTACAGGGTATAATGATTATCTTGCAAGTTATAAAGAGATTAGTAATGGATTATGGAGAGATTTAGAAAATAAAAGGATTACGCTAAGTGAATTAGCGGTAGATCGATTTAGACAATTATTTGCACTTCATAATATAGAAGTAGATGCGCAGCAATTTAGTGACGTATACCTTGAAAACTTAGGGAAAGAAGTACATCTGATAGAAGGTGCAGTGCAATTATGTGAGAATCTACAAGATTGCAAGTTAGGTATTATTACGAATGGGTATACAAAAGTACAACAATCAAGAATTGGAAATTCGCCTTTATGTAATTTCTTTGATCATATTATTATTTCTGAAGAAGTTGGCCATCAAAAACCAGCGCGTGAGATTTTTGATTATGCATTTGAAAAGCTTGGGATTACTGATAAATCAAGTGTACTAATGGTGGGAGATTCCTTAACTTCTGATATGAAAGGTGGAGAAGATTACGGCATTGATACGTGTTGGTATAATCCGAGTTTGAAAGAAAATACGACAAGTGTTAAGCCGACTTATGAAGTGGAGAGTTTGCTTCGTATTTTAGAAATTGTGGAAGTGGCGGGAGAAAAGGTAGCTTCATTTTAATAGCGTTGAGATTTGTCGAATCGCCGATATAATTTCATTTGCTAAATAAGAGGGCGCTAAGTCGAAATAAGACTTGGTGCCCTTTATTAGTCTTCAAAAATAAAGATCTCATCAATAGAACTATGAAGCGCCTTCGCGATATCATGGGCGAGTTGTAAGGAAGGATTGTATTTTCCTTTTTCAATCAGGCTAACTGTTTGTCTGGTAATCCCAACCGCCTCAGCTAATTGCTGCTGGGTCAAATCTGCCTTTACTCGAGCAAGCTTCACGTGATTTTTCATATGCAACCTCCCTTTAAAATGTAACTTATACTTTACATTATGTAAAGTATATTTTCCTTATTTCTCGTACCATTTTATAATACTTGTATATATGGCGCTAGCAGAACAGAAGGATAGTCTTTTCCCTACTCTTCTTCGTTTGTTTTTGCAGTACTTGATCTTATTAATTATTATATTCAGCTTTCTTATGATAATCTCTTTGATATTCGTTATCTACTAAATACTAAGAAATTTAAACAAGCGTGTATTAGCAAAGATCTCAATCATTTTGACCACAGTAGAAAGGAGACGCTATAGCATCTCCTTTCTATTACTATCCTTTTGAATTCAGTATCATATAGTAGTAGATAAGTCGAATTTAGAAAAAACTATCTAATATACATAGAACCAGGTACAGACATTAAATAATAGAAAAAGACTCCGATTATTCCACTAGTAAAAATAATAAATCCCATATTGCGTATGCCTTTAATTTTTGACTGTAAACCTATAACCCCTGATAGTAGACCCGTTAAAGAAAATAGGATCCAGTATAGCTCGGTTGGGATATCAAGATATTGACTACCCTCAACGCCAAACCCCCAAAAAATATAAGGCAGTACGACAAAGGAAACACTGAGTAATCCCATAATACTCACGAGTAGTTTATGATATTTGGCCCCTGTTATTATTAAATAAATCCCACCCGCAAATCCGCATAATACAAGATAGGGTGAGTATAGAATCCAAAGAAGACTTAAGATGAGCATATGTAAGTTCCTCCTATTTATTTTGGGTCATTGTAGTCTATTTATTTTCTGAATCTGCTGCTAATTTTTCAAGGTGACCAAGTGACTCTTCTAAATCAAACGAGTTAAACCAATGATAATCTTGTTTATCTAAAATACGATAATGCTGACTAATTAGATTTTGTTGTAAACGAAAGTTCCCTTTTTCTTGAATCTGTTTCCACCAGACTTTTCCTCCCAGCGTTTTCTGTTTGGCGTTGTTCATGCTTTTATGTGCTATAGTTGCAATGACTACTAATGGATCATCTCCTAGACTAGACTGTAAAACCTCGCTATCCCTAAACAATGCACAAATTGCTACGGTATTGGTCCATCCTGCATTTGTTCGTCCCTTCTCAATTTGAACAAGCGTTTTTTTTGAAATACCAAGAACTTCAGCCATTTTTTCCTGTGTGTATCCTTTTTCAGTACGAATTAACTTTATTTTTGTTGATATGAGTTCGATTGTAAGCTCTTTATTCAATTCTCTCACCCCTAAAAGTAACTTATGTATTATTTAGTGTAATTTTACACTATTCCTATTTTGGTATCAACCCATTTTTTTACGTTCACTTTTGTTATTTTAATACAATGAACTAAATCCTCATGAACAATCTTTTTGTACCTATTACTTTCTTTTCTTCTAACATAAGCATCATGCCCCTTCAATCGCTGTTTACAGACTGGTAAATTATAACTTGGACTATTCATCTAACTTTAAATAAAAAAACAGACTGTCACACATGTGCAGTCTGTTTTTCCATACTTTTATTTTTGTACATCCGCCCATTTTAAACTTGTTGCTGGACCGAATTGATGTACGTATAAGTCTTTCACATATGGTTTTTGTAAGTAAGATAGTCCGCGCTGGAATACTGGTGCGATTACCGCATCATCAAGAAGTACTTTTTCAGCATCTTGCAGTGCTTTCCAACGCGCTTTTTCATCATTACCTAATTCGGTTTTAATCTTCTTAATTAACGCATCATATTCTGGATTTGCATATCCTGTATTATTAACAGTACTTCCAGAAAGGAAGACTTCTAAATAAGTCATTGGATCTGGATAATCAGGTAACCAGCGTGATAACGACATTTCATATTCTTTCTTCTTCTCTAGCGCTAATTTTTGCGTATGTGGTTGTAATTTCACATTTACTTTTAAGCCTGGTAAGTTTTTCTCCATCTGCTCTTTAATGTACTCTCCAACTTTTTTGAAGTTTTCTAAGTCATAGTTTAATAACTCAAGCGTTACTTCATTTGTACCTGTCTCTTGCTTCGCTTTTTCCCAATATTCTTTTGCCTGCTTTACATCAGTCTTATTAAACTCACCTGCCGTACTTCTAAAATCTTTTTTATCTGGACCTTTTAAAAATCCTTTCGGTACGTAATAGTTTGCAGCTATCGAACCATCATTTAAAAATGAAGTCGCAAGTCCCTTCTTATCAAAAACTGTGCTTAATGCAAGACGGGCATTTTTATTTTTAAGAATCGGTACATTTTCATTGAAACGGAAGAAGTACATAACCGGATCTGTATATTGTTTCAGTTCTTTATTATTTTTATATTTATCTACGAATTCTGTAGAAATGACAGCCCTATCTACCTTATCTGTTTCATATAAATTTACCGCCGTTGAAATTTCTTTAACAATTTGGTAGTTTACTTCATCTAATTTCACTTCTTTTTCATCCCAATATTTATCATTTTTCTTCATTGTAAAACTTGCTTCGTGTTTCCACTCCGACAACGTAAACGGCCCATTATACACCGCTTTATTTGCCTCTAACCCGTATTTATCACCTTGCTCTTTCGCAAACTTCTCATTAATTGGATAGAACGACGGTAAAATAAGTAGTTTTGTAAAATACGGTACTGGATGTTCTAATTCCACAACAAACGTTTTATCATCTTTTGCTTTCACACCTAATTCTTCTAAGCCTAATTGTTTCTTATTTATCTTTTCCGCATTTTTCACATCGTACGCAATATATGCATATTGAGAGGCTGTATCTGGATTAATAAGTTGCTTCCAAGCATATACGTAATCATGAGCTGTTACTGGATCGCCGTTAGACCATTTCGCATCACGCAAGTGGAATGTATAAGTCTTTCCGTCTTTACTCACTTCATATTTCTGTGCCCCAGCCTGGATCACTTCATCATTTTTCGATAAACGGAATAATCCTTCCATTACATTATTCAAAACGTTAAAAGATACGGCGTCTGTTACTTTTCCTGAATTTAATGAAGGAATTTCACCCGTTTCTAATAGTTGCAATACTTTCTTCTCATCTTTCGGCTTTGTAGCTGTTTTTTCTTTCGCACAGCCTACTAAAAATGAAGATATAAGTAGAGTACTAACTAATGAGTAGCGAACAACTTTTTTCATATAAAGCCCCCCTATCTTTTTTAAGGTAAGTAACGACGAGCACCAGCGTATTCTTCTATATATCCTGGTGTATTTAGCGGTATAATTTCTACCGATCTTTCAGCCTTTGGAGAGTGAATCATATTTCCATCACCAATATACATTCCAACGTGATGAACACTACCTTTTCCTTGATTATGTGCAAAAAATATTAAATCGCCCTTTTGTAGGTTTTCTTTATCAACCGCAATTCCTGCTTTTGATTGTGGCCCAGAATCCCTCGGTATTGTAATGCCATGTGATTTATAAATCGTATGTGTAAATCCAGAGCAATCAAATCCAAAACCACTTGTACCAGCCCATATATACGGTAATCCTAAAAACATCTTACCGGTGTTTATTAAATCATCAGCTGTTGGCGTAGGAATATCATTTTGAGAACGGTAAACAGTTCCATCATTTTTCCGTAGCCATGCCTTCTGACCATTTGGCAATAATACGCGATATGAAATCGCATCTTCACTTAATAGCGGTAAACGCGTATTATAGCTGACTTCAAGCGATTTATGTTTTTCAGAAGGATTAATATATAAAATTGCTGTCGGTTTCGTTACTAAAACGAAAGGTTGGTTTGTTTTATCTACAAATTCTTGATTATACGCTAATTGTTTTTCAGGCATCCATCCTGGGTAGCCTTCCTCATTTCGTGGCGTTGGCTGTCCATGCACTAGCACTTTTACCCAATCACCTCGTTTATCAATTACCGTTACTTCTTGACCGAGTAGCGCTTGCGTTTCTAATTTGTTCGCACTAGTTAACCAAAGCTTCTCATCTAGCGTCATTGATTTCGTCCACTTCCATAAATCAACTGGATTTGTAGCACTCGGTGCATCAATTGGTCGTAATGAATCAGGCGCAGTCCAAAGCGTTGCAGCAGATACATCTATAAATGCTTTATTATCCTTCTTCTCTTCAGCATTTACCGATGTAAACGAGGAAAAAATAAATAAAGTTGTTAAAAATGCAGTTCCTACTTTTTTCATATATATCCCCCTTAAAAGATAGTTAACTAGTCACTCCTTCTAAGATTAAATATTCACTGTCGAATGAAGGTTTACCTTTGAGCCAGAATAAGTCATCCCTTCTGGCTCTTCTACTAACCATAGCGGTGCATCAAGATCAAAGTAATGAATATTCGGATGAGCCGCAGCTAAATGTGCAACAGCGCTAACTGAAAGTGAAGATTCCATCATACTTCCAACCATACATTTCACACCTGCTGCTTCTGCTATATCTGCAATACGCCAAGCTTCTCGTATGCCGCCGCATTTCATTAATTTAATATTAAGTAGGTCTGCATATCCCCCTTGGACAATCTTCAATGCGTCACTTGCCGAAAACATACTTTCATCTGCCATAATAGGCGTTTGTACATTGTCCTTCACGTACTTTAATCCATCCCAATCTTTCGCATGAACTGGTTGTTCTACAAATTCTATATTTAAATTTCTATTCTCCATTTCTTTAATAATAGAAACAGCCTCTTTTGGATTCCATCCTTGATTTGCATCTAAACGTAAAGTCGTATTCTTTGGAACCACATTTCGAATTGCCTCTATGCGTTCCAACTCTAAATGCGCATCTTTACCTACCTTAATTTTTAATGTTTGGAATCCCTTTTCGATATGTTTTTTCGCTTCTTTTGCCATTAATAAAGGTTCATCCACACTTACTGTAATATCAGTATAAATCTCTTTTTTTCCACCTAGTAATGCGTATAACGGTATGTTGTGAAATTGACAATACACATCGTATAAAGCCATATCTACCGCCGCTTTTGCACTTGTATTTCCTATGCAACTCATTTGAATGTGTAATAATAACGTTTGAAATTGCAGTACATCTTTTTCAACTAATACAGAACGAATTGGTCCTAATATTGCTTCCTCCATCCCGTTGGCAAAATCACCTGTAATAACCGGCGTTGCTGCCGCTGCTCCTTTTCCAACAATTCCTTCATCTGTATGAATAAACACATCTATACTTTCAATTTCCGTTACGGTACGAAGCGCAGTTTTAAACGGTGTATGAAGCTTTACATGTCGGCGAATTACCTTCACATCGGTAATTTTCATTTTGTTCATCCTTTCGTTGTCTATAAAGTGATACTTTAATCCACGGGAGGCTTTATTCTACCCGTTAATGCGGAACAAAAAAATCCAGCCATAAGAAGATTCTTACGGCTGGATTTTGTCTATGAATGGGTAGACAAAGCAGCGATCTGATTATATTTTTTCTGTGCATCCTTTAGCGCTACAAGTAGCGCCTTTTGAGACGAACCGAAGTATCGATTTTTTATTTCTGTTACTAATGCTGGGTCATTAATATTTTTATGTAGAAACAAATATTTAACAAATTGAGATGTTAATGCAATTGTCGCTGAGCAATCCGCATCTATAATTTCCCCTGTATCCTTCTCAAGTACAAATGCTACAAAATAGCTTTTAAACTTTTCGGTAATGGGATTATTTTGAGGTGCTTTCGCATCCCCTACAACGTAAATTGTATTTGAAGCATACACAGCTATCTTCCTTTCTTATACGAGGATAACGGTTTTCTTAATAGACGTATAAGCTGTTAACTCAACGTTGATCAAAAAATGTATCCGCTTACCTTGTATTATATACAATTGACAGAATTTTAACAATATTTATTTTGACATATATTCCATAATTATGAAAATCTCTTAAAATAATTAAAAATGGCTCAAACTTCTCATTTTTACAATATGTCATTGCTCCTTGTACCATGACATTCACACTACAAACACCTTTTTCCTCGTACATCAAAAAACAGTTAGCTATCGCTAACTGTTCCACCACTTCACTTTGGCAATACGAATATTGTTTCGTTTGACTTAGAAAATTGATACTCTTTTCTCGCAAACTTTAAAATCTCTTCTTCATTATCGGTTAAATTCTCAATGTTAGTCTTTAAAGAACCTTGATCTTTCTTTAAAGAAACTAATTGTTTCTTTTGATTCGTTATTGTATCTTTTTTTTCATTAATTATTTCTTGTTGTTTTGTCAAAATATATTGAACATACAAAGTAATTACAGCTATAAAAATAAACATGAAAATAAAACGCCTTAACTTCTTCTTATTTATAGTTCGATTGTCGTTAGGCTGTGATAGTTGCTCTGGTATATTAGGAACATTTACTCTTTTGAGTTTCCTCATTTTCAAATCCCCCTAACCCATATTTTTTCACTACCATCGGCACGA
>NZ_BOQD01000226.1 GCF_018332515.1 Bacillus hominis
TTGATAGTTTCTTGTTTTTCTTGAATTTTCTCTAAAAGGTTTAAGTCATATTTTCTAGTCATCCAGTATTCATCCTCTCTTTTTTAAGCGCTTTCATTTATTTGGATTATATAAATCCCCTTTGAATCTTACTTCATCTTCTATCACTAAATTAAAAACGTTCCATGTACAAAATGTAACATGGAACGTTTTTTTATTGTTGTTCATATTTGATTCAATTATTGTCATTTTTTGATATAATTTTCTTCCTATACTGTAATGGTGTGTATCCATATTTGTCTTTAAACTGTGAAATAAACGATTTTACATTGGGAAATCCGTGTTTTACTGCTATATCCTGTATAGAATTTGTACTTTTAATAATATCTTCATAAGCTTTATAGAGCCTGTATCTCGTTAGAAAAGTGGTGAAATTTGATCCGAACGATTTTTTGAACATACGTGAAAAATGTTCTTCACTTACAAAAAAATGTTTAGCTACATCTTTCAATTTAAGTTCTTCATCATAATGTTCATAAATATATGTAATCATCTCTTTTTGTCTATTTCCAAGTTGAAAATCATTTTCTACATTCTCCACATCTT
>NZ_BOQD01000227.1 GCF_018332515.1 Bacillus hominis
TATGTATGTACAATATATTCTACATTATTTTTTAGTTTTCCTATATTTATTTTTTAAATACGGTATGTGAAATTTTCGTTGATATTCTTTAAAACAAAAAACATCCTTTTCTTTATTTTTCACACGGTTGTTCGTTCACATTATCCATATAATACTCTACTAACGCATTCAATGGATTTATTATGTTCCTTCCTATTATATTTTCTACCCTTGTAGCAGCATCTACCATCGATAATTGTGCAACTGAAAGCATTTCATTTCTACCTTTCATAATTTCATATAAATACTTTTCTAATTTAATATCATGCTCTTCTTTACTACCTTGCATGATTAACTCAAATATACCTTCTATCACTTTCACTTTTACATGTATAGATTTATTTTTCTGCTGAGCGTATTGTTTGAAACGTTCCATCGTTCCTAAAACTGTGCTAGCATTTGTAAAAACTATTGTTTGTGGCTCTTCAACATGACAAAGCATTTCAAAGAATGGCTCATCAATTTTCAATATAGGAATGTCTATTTCGAAATTCTCATCTAATAGCGTAATATAATTTGTACAAGTTATTAATAGTATATCTACATTACTTTCGGCAATATACTTTAAAAGATCATTCAATTTATTTCGTGCTTGTTCTCTTTCAAAATCGCAATCTTTTTTTAGTATGTGTGATAAGATGGGATCTACAAAATGGAGTATTTCTATTTCAAAAGATTGAAACGCTCGGTCAATGTATTCAATATTTGAATGATGAGCATGTAAACAAGCTAATTTTTTCATACTTATCCTCCCTTTCCAAAACTAAAAACATGTATGAACCATTATAAATGCAGTTCCATACATTCAATTCTTGTTTCATTTTTTTAAACCTGCAAAAACGTTGAAATCTTGCATATTTTTGCATAAAATTTCTTACGCTTGTAAAAAAGTTTTTTTGCATTTCCACCTCTAAAATTGCTAATATAGTAGAGTAGAACTTTTATAGAGAGAAGGAAAATTATGCACAATGGAATTCGAATGACAACTTTAGTTAAAAGGGCTCTCTTGATTTGCGCTGGGGTATTATTTACATACGAGGCCGCTTACGGATCAACACATATTGCTCTAGCAAGTACAGAGGATGAAGCAAAATCTGTTCAACTTGTAAGTGAAATTCAAACATCTCTCGCTCCGAAAGAAGCTCCAAAGCATTATAACGGGCAAGTTAGAAAAGTCGCTTACTTAACATTTGACGATGGTCCTGGAAAATACACAGCTGAGCTTTTAGATATGTTAAAGAATGAAAATGCAAAAGCAACATTCTTCCTAATTGGTTCAAACGTGAAAGCTTTCCCTGATCTTGTAAAACGTGAGGATGCTGAAGGCCACTATGTTGGGATGCACAGTATGACTCATAACTACAAGAAGCTGTATACAGAAGGGCATTACGTAGATGAAATGAAGGAAGACCAAGGCTTAATCGCTGGCGTTCTAGGCAAATCACCAGTATTAACTCGTCCAGCTTACGGCTCAATGCCAGGATTAAATGAAGCTCTTCGCAACAAAGCTGTTGAAAATGGTTTAAAAGTTTGGGATTGGACAATTGATTCATTAGACTGGAAATACAACAAAATGCCAGTTGACGCTGCATCTGCTAAAATCGTAGAAAACGTGCTAGCTGGTGCTACAAACCCAACAGAAGTTATCCTTATGCACGATATTCATCCACAATCAGTTAAAGCAGTACCTGGAATTATTAAGGGGCTGAAAGAAAGAGGATATGAATTAGAAAGCTATCATGAGAACGAACACTTCCCATTAAACTTCTGGCATGATAATCGTATTTAATGAAAAGACTTGATTCCCTCTAGTAGGTTATCAAGTCTTTTTATTATCGTTTTGGAAATTTCTTTTGCTGCTCTTCAATAGAACGAATAATATTCTCTCTATCATTTTGAGTTATACCGATAGAAAATTCGTACTCCTCTTCCTTACACCATGAAGGATTAAGTTCCTGCGATAAGCGAATAACAAAATGAAGCTCCCCTTCATTTTCTCCCATAAATTCAAACGCTGCATTTGGTTCTATGAAATCTAGTTCGTTATATGTAGGGTTCGGTAAAGATTCAAACCATTTTATCATGTACTGTAAGTCGTCAGTTTGTAAAAAAGGATCCATCGTTTCAAAAACTTTATTTTCTTCTGACAGTTTCGCTTTTATCATTAGCCAATTACGATCACACGTATTATTTGCATTTTCAAACTGGTATTTTACAACTTCTATATGTAGTGCTACTTTTTCATTTTGAAAAATCATGATTTACCTCCTAATTATGCTTCTCTCAATTTTATCCTTAAGTAAAGAGTTGTCTGTATACAAACAATCCCTTCGATATTGCCGAATGCTTTTCAAACTAGTTTATCATTATTTTTCAATACGATAATAATCTTAATAAAAAAAAGACTCGGATTCATTATTAGAATTCAAGTCTTTTTTACCCTATATATTAAAAAATATAACCTACTAATTTCGCAATCTCACTAATTAAAATACCAACAACAGCAAAGTCAGAATCACCGAATGTTGTATTTTCAAATCCTAATCCACCTAATATAGGTAGTAATATAGCTGGTAGGAATGAGATTAATAATCCATTTACAAAAGCTCCTAATATGGCTCCTCGTCTTCCTCCAGTTGCATTTCCAAATACAGCAGCTGTTGCCCCTGTAAAGAAATGAGGGATTAGTCCTGGCACTATTACACTTAAGCCGATAAATGGAAGAATAAACATAGATAGTAATCCTGCAATAAAACTTGTTAAAAAACCAATAATAACTGCATTTGGTGCGAATGGAAAGATTGTTGGACAATCTAATGCTGGTTTGGCATTTGGTACAAGTTTATCTGCTATCCCTTTAAATGCAGGGACAATTTCTGCAATCAACATACGGACACCAGCTAGAATAATATATACACCCGCAGCAAATGTAATTGCTTGCATGAATGAATACACGAGATAATTTTGTCCGTTACTTAATTCTGTTTCGATAAAGTTTTTACCCGCAAATGGTGCAACAATAAAGAATAACACCGCCATTGTTAATGACATAGAAACTGATGTATCACGTAAAAACCCTAATGACTTCGGTACTTTAATTTGTTCTGTAGATTTTTCTTTATTTCCAAATTTACTACCAACAAACCCTGCTGCTAAATATCCAACTGAACCGAAATGGCCAATTGCGATATCATCCATTCCCGTAATTTTTCTAACATACGGTTGAAGTAGCGCTGGAAAAATGACCATAAGTAATCCTAAAATAATAGATCCAATAATAACTAGTGAAGCACCTTTCATCCCTGTAGTTGAAAATACAGCTGAAATTAAACATGCCATGAATAATGTATGATGACCAGTTAAAAATACATATTTAAATCTTGTAAATCGTGCAATTAGTAAATTAGCAATCATCCCAAATACCATAATTAATGCCGTTTCTGTTCCTAAAGTTTGCTGTGCTATCGCAACTACAGCTTCGTTATTTGGAATAATCCCTTTAATATGGAATGCTTTATCAAATATTTTACCAAAAACATCTAAAGCTCCTATTAATATAGTGGCTCCGCCTCCTAAAACGACGAAGCCCATAATTGTTTTTAATGTTCCTGAAACTGTATCTGCAAAATTCTTTTTTTGCAGTAGCAAACCGCACATAGCAAACAATCCAACTAATATTGCCGGTTGTCCCAAAATATCCTTCATTATTATATCAAACATAGCACTACTCCCCTTTCACTGTATCTACATCAGGTGTTTTTGTAATGCTTCTCTAATTTCATTTAAATCTAGAATATTTGTTAATCCAGCAACTGTTCGAGTACCATCTTCAAGGTTGCAAATGATATCTTTCGCACCTAAATATAGATCTGCTTGTTCTGATTTACTTGATGTTAAATCCGTATGAGAAACTTCAGCTTGCAAGCCAAGTTCAGTTAATATTTTCTTCACATTCATTTCTACAATAAAACTACTTCCTAATCCATTTCCACATACAACTAATACTTTTTTCATTTCAATCTCCCCTTTAATTAGAATATTTAGCTATCATTTCTAGCATTTCATTTATTGAATCTGAATGAATTAACATTTCTACATTTTTCGGCTCAGATAACATCTCACTTAATTGTGCCAATGCTTTCAAATGTGTCTCATTATCTATCGCTGCTAATACAATAATTAAATTTGCAGCATGCTCTTGTTTTTCTGAAAATAACACACCTTCTTTTAGTTGTAATAAACTCATCCCTAATTTTTTGACACCTGCTTCTGGACGAGCGTGAGGTATTGCGATTTTAGGTGCAATTACAATGTACGGGCCTAACTTCTTTACATTCGCAATCATCTCAGAAATATATTCCTCAGAAATATTTCCGTTTTGTAATAAAGGCTCAGACGCAACACGAATTGCTTCCTCCCACGTCTCAACGTGATTCTCAAGCTGAATAAATTCTCTAGTTAATAGCTCGTTTAACATAGGCTTATATTTCTCCTCCTTATCAATATGTACAGGACCACTCATAAACTCTCTCAATTCATTTTTTAAAGATTTTTCATCTAAAATGTCTGCGTATTTTTGAATAATACCCATCATCATATCAACTGAATCATTTTGATTTTCGCCATACAAAGCCACATTTACTTTTCGTAGTAACGATGCTTTTTCGGAATCAGTCAAAATTGGATTTACCATAAAGATAGGAATGTTCCCCTTCTCAAGTTCAGTTGTAGTAATGATACAATCTACATCAAATGCATTTGAGTCATATTCCCGCTTTGAAATGGCTTTTAAAATATCTACACTCGAAAACAATTGCTCTAATTGGTACTGCAACATACGTG
Source organism: Bacillus hominis (assembly GCF_018332515.1). GTDB lineage: Bacteria > Bacillota > Bacilli > Bacillales > Bacillaceae_G > Bacillus_A > Bacillus_A hominis. The sequence goes on from NZ_BOQD01000227.1 coordinate 4,882, forward strand.
ATGTACCAATACCATTTGGACAAACAAGTAGCGCAGTTTTTCTTGAAGTGGGAACGATTCCCTCTTTCCTCATCCAAGCACCAAAGTGCATAGTAATATATGCCATTTCATCTTCTGAAACTGTTTTTCCAACATATTCTTCAAAATGATGAATCACTTTTTTTGTAAGAGTATATACCTCTTCATAATTTTGCTGGATTGTATAAAGTAATGGATTTTCTATTTCAATCCCGTACTTTACACGATAAAATGCCGGTTTCATATGCAGATATAGGTCTGAAGCAAGTCCTTTAAAATCTTGAAATATAACACAAGCATAATGTTGAAAATCCTTTATCATATATCCGACCATTGAATGTATTCCATCAATCTCACTTTTTTCAAAGTCTTTTTGTTGAGCATTTACTTTTGCCCCTAACAAATGAGTCGTAATATAATAAATTTCGTCTATTGGAAACTCCACGAAAAATACTCTTTCAAACTGTTTTGCAATATATTTTGCTGCTTCAAATTGTTTTGTTTCGCGTAGTACATCCTTTTCAGCATCATCCATTTCAACACATTTTCCATTTACAATACGATTACGGAACAAATACATGTAAACGCTTAAACTTTCAAGTACCTCATCTGTATACTGAACTCCTAAAAGCTCTTCACAATTCGATAAAATATTTTTTATTATAATAAGT
>NZ_BOQD01000228.1 GCF_018332515.1 Bacillus hominis
TCATTCTATATTCTTTCAGAGTAAAAGTTACTAGTTTATATTCAATTCGAATTTCTTTCAAATGATCCCAAAGTGTATTGTCTCTTTGAGGATAAAGCTTTAGCGAGGATGGACTAGCACCGATTTGTTTTGATATATAATGTATGACTGAATCCGGGATGTTTTTGATATGAGTGTATGGCCAACCGGGATATCGAAGAACAGCTAATTGAACGGTGAACCCTAAACGGTTTTCTTCTCTCCTTCGCTTATTGATAATTTCTAAATCCCGTTTGGAAAAAGTGTAGTAGGTTCCTAGCACCCACTCGTCTTCAGGAATTTGCATAAGGACCTGTCGCTGTTCCGATGTAAGCAATTCTCTACCTCTCGCAACTTTCATACAGTATCATCTCATTTCTGTAATTGTTCAGTTAATTAGTTCAATTATAAATCAATAGAGTGTACTCTATTGATACAAGTGTAGTAGACTGATAAAATCATAGTTAAGAGTGTCTCATAAGACTTGTCTCAAAAACGAGGTGATATTTTGCGAAAAATCGGTTATATACGTGTCAGTTCGACTAGCCAAAATCCTTCAAGACAATTTCAGCAATTAAACGAAATCGGTATGGATATTATTTTTGAAGAAAAAGTTTCTGGGGCAGCAAAGGATCGCGAGCAACTTCAAAAAATGTTGCAGGATTTACAGGAAGGCGACATTATTTATGTTACAGACTTAACTCGGATCACTCGGAGTACGCAGGATTTATTTGAATTGATTGATTTAATACGAAGGAAAAAGGCAAGCTTAAAATCACTCAAGGATACATGGCTAAATTTATCAGAGGATAATCCATACAGCCAATTCTTAATTACAGTAATGGCTGGTGTGAACCAATTAGAGCGCGACCTTATCCGTATGCGTCAACGTGAAGGGATTGAGTTAGCAAAGAAAGAAGGAAAGTTTAAGGGGCGTTTAAAGAAGTATCATAAAAATCACGCAGGGATGAATTATGCAGTAAAACTATATAAAGAAGGCGGCATGACTGTAAATCAAATTTGTGAAATTACTAATGTATCTAGGGCTTCATTATATAGAAATCTATCGGAAAGAAACAAATAGTTTGTCCTGATTCTATCAAAAGGTGTATTTTTTCACCAACATTTTTAGGCATGAAATGTCGGTAATTATTATCTATTTTGTTTTAAAGTAAATATTGAAAGGGAGTAAACTTATGGATTGGCTAGAAAGAATGAACAATGCGTTAAACTACATTGAAAATAGCCTGGATGAAGAAATAGACTACAAAGAGATTGCAAAAGCAGCTAACTGTTCTGAGTTTCATTTTTCAAGAATGTTCTCTTCAATCTCAGGTGTATCGCTATCAGAATATATTAGACGAAGACGGTTAACACTTGCAGCATTTGAAATTCAAAAAAGTGATATTCGGATCATCGATGTGGCAATTAAATATGGTTATATTTCTTCTGATACTTTCTCACGTGCTTTTCAAAAAATGCATGGGGTAACCCCTTCCAATGCTCGTAATAGAGGGGTACAGTTAAAAGCCTTTCCCAAAATTTCCTTTCAAATTTCTATTAAAGGAGATACCGAGATGGACTACAGAATTGAAAACCTTGATTTTGAATTAAGAATTGTCGGAAAAAGCAAGCCAGTAAAAACAAGCAGAGCATTTAAAACAATCCCTACGCTTTGGAACACTGCGAAAAAAGATGGATTTATGCAAGAACTAGTAGATATGTCATGGGAAAATCCAAAATGCACGCTTGAAAGCCTTCTGGGGGTTTGCGGAAAAGAAGCTGCCATCACAGATGAACAATTTTCCTATTTCATGGGCGTAAGATACGATGGGGAATCCCCAGAAAATATGGAGACGCTTATTATTCCCGCAAGTACATGGGCAGTTTTTCCGAACATAGTGGATGCATGGAAACGTTTATATTCCGAGTGGGTCCCTACCTCCGAGTATGAACTTGCAAATTTACCGTGTATAGAATGTTATTACGGTCCGAAGCATAAACCAAGACACGAACTCTGGGTCCCTGTTATCCCGAAGTAAATTACATATTCAGTAATAGAATGCTGTTTATGGAGTAACGAAAAAAGAGCCTAATTTCTCAATTTAGGTGATGGGAAATCAGGCTTTTTATATTGGAAATTCCTTATCGTTGTAAATCCGCATTTTCCTGACGCCACCCCGTTATGTACGCGTCAGTTCGACTAGCCAAAATCCTTCAAGACAATTTCGGCAATTGAACGAAATTGGAATGGATATTATTTATGAAGAAAAAACTTCAGGAGCCACAAAAGATCGTGAACAACTTCAAAAAATGTTAGAGGATTTACAGGAAGGTGACATTATTTATGTTACAGATTTAACTCGGATCACTCGAAGTACGCAAGATTTATTTGAATTGATTGATTTAATACGAAATAAAAAGGGAAGCTTAAAATCACTTAAGGATACATGGCTAGATTTATCAGAAGATAATCCATATAGCCAATTCTTAATTACGGTAATGGCTGGTGTTAACCAATTAGAGCGAGACCTTATTCGTATGCGTCAGCGTGAAGGAATTGAGCTCGCAAAGAAAGAAGGGAAGTTTAAAGGACGGTTAAAGAAATATCATAAAAATCACGCAGGAATGAATTATGCAGTAAAGCTATATAAAGAAGGAAATATGACTGTAAATCAAATTTGTGAAATTACAAATGTATCTAGAGCTTCTTTATATAGAAAGCTATCGGAAGGAAAAAAATAAGCATTCATTACTTATATTAAAAATTTCCGGGGATTGTGAAACAACGTACCTAACCAAGCAGGCTATTTCTATAAGGAAGTATCAATATTTGTTTATCTAACTAGGCACGATCATCAAAGGGTTCCGAGTACATTTTAACGGAGATATACGCTAAACTCAGATTTAAAGCAAGGCTGTATTTTCCGAGAACACTTTATAAAAAACAACCTTAGTCAATCACAAACGAAGGTTGTTTTTATAAAGTCATGGTCTAATTAAAACAATTGCTGTCCCAAGAGCATACTTGAGACTGAAAAGGCACCAGCAGGTGGTAAAACATTAGTATATATGGGAGGTCCCAAACGGGTTGTAAAGGTTGTAGCAATCCAATTTCCGTATTCACCAGCCAGCAAAGAGGGAGGTTTCATTATAAACCGTCCACTTAAAATGAAATGCCGAATGCTTATAGCGGTCTCATCAATTATTGTCAAGTTGCCAAAAAAGGAGGCATATGGTGAATCGAAACTTATTTGTTTAGCGCTTTCGTCCCAATACCCATTAATCGGAATAGGTATACCACGAAAATTAACTGTACCTACTACTTTGTTGTCTACAATGGAATCAATGGTAAGTATACCTCTAATAATGGATCTCCCCGCAATAGAAGCATCAATCCCCCATACGGATGGAAAGGGGATACTAACTTTGGCTGTCTTTGGAATTTTCAAAATTAACCTCTCCTTGATTATTTTATGTATAGATTGAGTTGTATTTAATCATAATCCTGTAGTAATGATACAGTATATGCACAGAGAATCACTTAGGTGTTTTGTTAAGAAAGAAGCATCAATAATCAATCAGCCTACTGTCTAGATGAACAAGAGTTTGCCTGACCCACGAAAAATATGGAACATTAATTGCTGCTCATACATATGGTCTCGTATTTGGAAAATTTCTTAGCTTTAAAATAAATCATCTGATTCAATGAAATGTAATGCCTATCATCACCTATTTTTATATGTATCTCAGACGAATTCCTATACCTCCGTTACTCTTCGATCATATTTTATTTGTACGAGGTGGTGTAAAATGTTTAAATTATATTTAGATCCTGGTCACGGGAGAATGGACCCAGGAGCTATTGGCAATGGGATGCAGGAAAAAGAAATTACCTTAAATATTTCCCGTAGCATCCGAAATCTCTTGGAAAACCATTATGAAGGCCTGCAAATTAAAATGAGTAGAACAGCAGATATTACGCGCAGCTTGAAAGAACGTACAGATGATGCGAATGCTTTCGGTACGGGGGCCAAAGGATGGATTTGTGGAAGAAGTGGGAGTCAATGTGGCGTTAATTCGGAAACGAATCAAATCAACCAGCATGGTTTATGAAACGAAAAAAGTAGGCGTTCGCACGAAAACAACCGTTGCAATTCTTTACATGCGTGACATTGTTGATCCTAAGATTGTTCAAGATGTAAAGAATAAATTAGATGATCTTCACATTGACGGAGCGTTTAGCGCCACTCAGCTAGAAGAATTAATGGAACCGACAAAAGCATTGTTTCCTTTGATGGGGTATACAGGCAGAGCAGACTTTACCGTGAACTGTATGCTCAATGGGCGTGTAGCGTTGATTGTGGATGGTACACCGGCTGCGTTGATTGCGCCTGCCAATTTATTTTTGCTTGTGAAAGCACCCGAAGATATCCACTTTACTGCTTTGGCAGCTACATTTGGTCAAACGCTTCGTTTACTTGGCTTGTCCGTATCGCTACTGCTTCCTGCATTTTTTGTTGCCATTCTTTCCTATCATCAAGATCAGCTGCCCTATTATCTACTTGCCACTTTGGGGATTAACCGGTTGGGAATCCCTTTTGATGTGGCAGTTGAAATGTTTATTGCACTTCTCTTCTTAGAAATCCTGCGGGAAGCTGGTATCCGATTGCCTTCTGCGGTCGGCTCCACGGTAACGGTTGTAGGAGGACTTATCCTGGGGGATGCGGCCATTCGTGCTGGATCCTTATCCCCAGGTATCGTTGTCATCGGAGCAATTACACAAATCTTTGGTTCAACTTTATCGAGCCTATCATTGGCTGGAACGATTAGTACCTTACGCTTTTTTCTTTTCATTCTGTCTGCCACGCTTGGCATTTATGGCTTCTTTCTTGGATTATTTATTGTGCTCAGCCATTTAGCCTCATTGCGTTCATGCGGCTTGCCTTACTTGGCCCCAATATCACCTCCATTTAAAGACTTGGCCAACGCTTTGTTTCGATTACCTTGGCCATAGCGAAACACTCGACCGGACATGTTGAAGACACGAGATTCTACAAGGCAAGGGGACAGGCATAAATGAGGAGATATAAAAGTATGGTTGCACTTTTCCTTCTTCTCACCCTTACCGGTTGCTGGAGCAGATATGAAGTGCAAAACATGAACTATGCTACGGCTGTTGGAATAGACTATGTCGATGGCCAATACACCTTGTATGTGCAATTGCTTGATTTCTCGACAGTGGCCAAGCTGGAGGGACAGCAAAAAGCGGAGCAGCCCCCGGTTTGGGTGGGCAAAGGCGAAGGTTCCTCGTTTACGGAGGCGGCAAATGATTTGTACAGTACATCACAACAACGCTTAAACTTGGGACAAATCTCTGCCATTTTGTTCAGCGAGAGATTGATGAAGGAAAACAAAGTCGGAGAAGTGCTGGAATTGATCAACCGTTATCGTGAAATAAGGTACTTGGCCTGGCTGTTTAGCACAAGAGAGCCTCCTGAAGAAATCTTGCTGGCAACCCCATTTTTTAGATTTTCGCCAAATGCATAAAAATAGTTGTTTACTTTTATGCGTTCAAACAGTTGATTTATCAACCTTATGGTAAAAGCAAACGACTTTATTGTAATAAAACAAACCGATTAGTAAACAACTTTATTGGTAAGGAAAGAACTTTATTGTCACTCAACAGTTTCGTCATGTTAAATTTTGCCTAGCGTATGTTTTGCGCTTTTTGTTGGTAGGACCCCATGCCCA
>NZ_BOQD01000229.1 GCF_018332515.1 Bacillus hominis
TAGTTGTATCTGAGGATATAAAAAATGAAGTTGAGAAGATTAAAGAAAGAAATAAAAAATAATTAAAATATATATGGAAGAGAATGTTGTTCATTGAGGCTATGAAAGGATATTAATTTTTTTCATTATAAAGCAAGAAGCCACTTTAAAAGTAGCTTCTTGTATTTCTATTAAGCCGAAGCTTTCTTCATTCTCTCAAGTAAACTAGATAAAATATGCGTACGATAAGATTCTGGTTTTTTACCTTCGTAAGTACGAATACCTAATTTTTTAAGTTCTTTTACATACCAACCTTTGCTTCCGAAATACATGTGATCGCTCCCCTTCAACTTTTTTATTTGTCCTGATTGTACTTGGAGGTACAGGTAATATAATGAAGGAAATGAATTTCGCGCGAAAATGGTTAACTTTGTTGCAAAAGACATATATACTAAAGGTAGTATACAACGAGGTGGGCAAGACGTGATTATAGAGAAGCACGAAATTCAAATTGACCAGATTACGAGCGGTAAAGTGAATATCTTTACTTTCTATAGAAATAGAAAGCAAATCGATGATCATTTTTTACGATTGCAAGAACCATCGCTTACAGCAAACTACTTCTTCCATTTTCATTTTGATGTAGAGAGTTTGCACCTTCTGCAGGAAGAGTTTCCAGGCGTATATCCATATAACGGTAGTGAAACGATTCACGACTGGACGGAAAAGATGAAAGCGGAATTGCAACATCAGATCCAAACAGGTAAATGGAATAAACGCGTACGTATCGGTAATCGCATTCTAGATGTGGTGTTTACGTGGTGTGACGAAGATATAGTAGAGTGAAAAAGAAGCGGATGACGCTTCTTTTTTTAGCGTTGGAATAAAACGAGCTTGCCTGCAGAAGATGTGCAACGATGTGTTTTTTCGTACAATCCTTTTTCGTGTAAAAGAGATTCACCTTTTGCTTTCGCTTCTTTTTCAGTTGCCGCCTCGAATGATTCGTCTAATGCTTTTGAACCATCTTTTTCAAAGACTGTTAGAACGTATACTCCCATGAAAATTCCCTCCAATAATTAAAATCAGAATCTTATAACTATTTTGTCACAAATCAATAGAATATGCAAAGAAATATGTGACATTGCGTGTTACAATAAGGTGAAACTTTAATAGGTGGGGGGATTTTTTATCTCCCGCTTATTACTAGTTTTCACCAATTGAGCATTTATTGCTTGTGTTCATGCGGATAAAATGAAACTTTTGAAATATAGAAAGGATCGTTATTAGTGAAACAAGTGAAGTTTATACATGCGGCTGATTTGCATTTGGATAGTCCGTTTAAAGGGATGGAAATGAATGTACCATCGTCTGTTTGGGAAAGAATGAAGCAAAGTACATTTGAATCATTTGAGCGTATTGTTGATAAAGCGATTCAAGAGCGCGTTGATTTCGTATTACTAGCCGGGGATTTGTATGATGCGGAGACGAGAAGTTTGAGGGCGCAAGTGTTTGTGCGTGAGCAAATGAAGAGACTTTCGCAGTACGATATTCCCGTTTTTATTATTCACGGTAACCATGATCATTTAGGCGGAAGCTGGGCAGCGATTGAGTTTCCGGAAAATGTTCATGTATTTACCGAGCCTTATGTAGAAGAGAAGTCGTTTTATAAAAATGGTGAATTGTTAGCTTCTATTTATGGGTTCAGTTATTTGCAGCAAGCGGTAACGGATAATATGACAGCGCAGTATACGAAAATGAGTGATGCTCCTTTTCATATTGGAATGCTTCACGGAAGTGTGGAAGGGGATGCAGAGCATAATCGCTATGCACCGTTTCAAATTCGTGAGCTGAAAGAAAAGCAGTTTGATTATTGGGCTCTTGGCCATATACATAAACGTGAAATTTTATCGGAAGAGCCGTACATTATTTATCCAGGTAATATACAAGGTCGTCATCGTAAGGAAATGGGCGAGAAGGGTGCATACCTTATTGAACTCACGAAACAAGGATCGCATTGTTCATTTTTCCATACGGCTGATGTTGTGTGGGATGAGATAGAAGTGAATATTGATGGACTTGAAACTGTTGATGAACTTATGACGGCAGCGTCAACCACGATGAATGAATGCAGAAGAGAAGAGGAAGGCACGCTTTTAACGTTCGTATTTACAGGGCAGGGGCCACTTTCTCCTTATTTACGAGATGAAAAGCGTGTGGAAGAGATTTTTCATATTTTAGCAGCTGGCGAAGAGCGAAAAAATTTCGTATATGCGATGAAGTGGAAAAATGAGACGGTTTCTTTTGCGGAAATCGAGCGTTTGAAAGAGGAAAATCATTTTGTCGGTAGTGTGCTAAAAGAGTTAGAAGCTTTTACAAATATGGACGGGGTGTTACGCACGATTTGGACATCTCCTGTAGCGCGTAATAATATTGAATCTTTTACGGAAGAAGAGAAGAAAGAGATTCAAAAGGAAGCGGAAAATATTATTTTAGAGCAATTATTCCAGCAAGAGAGGGATAAAAAATGAGAATTGAAAAACTCCATATTTATGGCTATGGAAAACTAGAAAATGTGGAAATGGATCTTTCATTGCTGACGGTGTTGTATGGTGAAAATGAAGCGGGAAAATCGACAATTCGCTCATTTATGAAAAGTATTTTATTCGGTTTTCCGACGAGAGGACAGCGCCGTTATGAACCGAAAGAAGGCGGGAAGTATGGCGGCGCGATTACTGTGCAAACAGAGAAGTACGGCCGTTTGAAAATTGAGCGTTTGCCGAAAACAGCATCTGGTGAAGTGACCGTTTATTTTGAAGACGGGAAAACTGGCGGCGAGGATATTTTAAACGATATATTAAGCGGTGTGAATGAAAGCTTATTTGATTCTGTTTTTTCATTTGATATGCATGGTCTTCAAAATATTCATCAGCTCGGCGAAGCGGATATCGGTAATTATTTATTTTCTGCCAGTGCAGTCGGAAGTGATGCATTATTACAGTTAGATAAAAAGTTAGAAAAAGAAATGAATCAGCGTTTTAAGCCGAGTGGTCGTAATCCCGAAATTAACGTGTCACTGCAAGAGATGAAGAAAATTGAGGAAAAGATGAAAGAGTGGCAAGGGAAGATTGGCACGTATGAAAAACAGGTCGAGCAGTTAAAAGAAGGTGAAGAGAAACTTGCTTCTGTTCGTGCGGAAAAAGAGAGTGCAGAAAGACGAAAGCAAGACTATGAAATATTAGCAGCACTTGAACCTCTCGTTATTGAAAAGCATGCGCATGAGAAAGTGTTGAAAAGCGAGAACGGGCAGTTTCCTGTAAATGGAATGGCGCGCTATGAGGCGGTAAAGGCAAAGATTGAACCGCTACAAGTACAAGTTGATTCACTTCAAAAGAAGATAGAAACAGTGCAATCAGAAATTGATTCCACAGAAATAGATGAAGCATTTTTACAAAAAGAAAGTTACGTAGAAGAACTTCGTATGCAGCATTTGTCTTACGAAAACGCACGCCAAGAAATGCGTGATGTGACGGGAAGTATTGCGAATATAAAAGAAGAAATCGCAGAGCTAGAGCAACAAATTGGTGCTACTTTTGAAAAAGAAACAGTTCTTTCGTTTGATATGAGTTTAGCAACGAAAGAGTTAATTACGCAAACGGTGCAAAAAGCGCGCGAATTAGAAACGCAAAAAGCACAACTAGATGAACGTTTTAAAACGGCTCAAGAGCAATTAGAAGAGCAAGAAGAAAATATAAAACAAATAAGCCAGCAAATGTTAGCTGATGAAGAACGAAATACGTTAGTTGAGAAAGAAAAATCATTTCAAGATGCGGCGTTTATCGGTATGGGCGCAGAGAGAATGAAGCGCAAGTATGAGGAAAAAGCAGGAGCGGCTAAACAAAAGAAAAAGCAGTGGCAAAGAGTTTGTCTTCTGTTACTTCTTATTAACACAGGCATTTTATTCACGAGTCTATTTATAGATAACCGCGTGCTGTTATTTATTAGTGTTATTGTTTTTGTAGGGATTGTCCTTGCTCTCGTTTTATATAAAGATCCTTCGGGTGGATTACAAGAAGAGTTTCTTACTCTTCAGCAAAGTGCTGGCGGGCGTCAAAGTGAAGAAGCGATGTCTGTTCGTTATCAGTTAGAAAAAGATGAAGAGATTCGAAAGTTATTTGAGCGAGAGTCTTATAAATTACAGCAAATGGAACGTGCGTATGATAAAGTCGTTTCATCTTATGAAGAATGGGAGAGAGAAACTTTCCATATGGGAGAACAAGTAGATGCGTATAAAACGCGCTATATGTTCCCTGAATTTTATACGTATGCACACATATTGCCAGCGTTTGAGCGTATTGAAAAAATGCAGCAATTATATCGTGAATTAGAGAAGCAAAGTAAGCGAAAATCTTCATTGTATGAAATGATTTCGCACTTTGAACATAAACTAGAAACTGTTATCGGTAGTACAGAGTATAGTAATTTGCATGAGGCGCAAAGTCGTATGCAAAATGAGAAAGAAAAGCGCCAAACTTATAAGCAGCTAAAAGAGAAATTGGCAGAATGGCAAGAAGAATTCGAGTTCATGCAAGAGCAATTGAAACAGCTACTAGTAGAACGAGATAGTTTATGGCATATTGCAGAATCTACAGATGAAGAGATGTTTTTAGAAGCGGGAAGATTGGCAGGAAAACGTGAAGATGCTGATAAGCAAGTGGGGCGTTTATTACCGCAAATTGATCTGTTAGAACAGCGCTTAACGAGTTTATCATTAGCTGAGCATTATGAGGCTGACGGTTATGATGAAAAATTAAAGCAAGAAATTACAGTCGCGCAAAACTGTCTTACGAAAGAGAAAGAATTAACAGAGCGTATTGCAAAACATCGTATGGAAATTGCGAATTTAGAAGAAGGTAGTACGTACGGTGATTTACTACATGAGTGGGAAATGAAAAAAGCGCAAGTGCGTGAACAAGTGAAGAAGTGGGCTGCATATGCTGCGGCAAAGACAGTGTTAACGAAAACGAAGCAATATTATCATGAGGTGCATTTGCCGCGTATTTTACAAAAATCCGAAGAGTACTTTGTGTATTTAACGGGCGGGAGATATAGTAAAATCTTTTCGCCATCAGAGGCGGATCCGTTCATTGTGGAACGTAACGATGGTATGCGTTTTTACAGTCATGAACTGAGCCAGGCAACAGCGGAGCAGTTATATTTATCGTTACGATTTGCACTCGCGAAAACATTTGAGCATGATTATCCATTTATTATTGATGATAGTTTCGTGCACTTTGATGCGGTAAGGACGAATCGAACGATTGAACTTATAAAAGAAATCGCAAAAGATAGACAAGTAATCTTCTTTACATGTCATGCCCATTTACTATCGTTCTTTACAGAGAAACAGATTATAAAATTAACGCATATGCGTAAAGAAAATGAGTTGTAATATGCTATACTAAAAGTAATTGATTTGGTGGAGGAATTCGAATGAAAAAGAAAATTGCAGAATATGAAGTTGGTGAACAAGTCGATGTTTTCTTGTTAATTAAAACAGCGACAAAAGGTCTCGCAAGTAATGGAAAGCCGTTTTTAACAGTAATCTTACAAGACCCAAGTGGAGATATTGAAGCGAAATTATGGGATGTATCACCAGAAGTTGAGAAACAATATGTAGCAGAAACGATCGTTAAAGTAGCTGGAGATATTCTAAACTATAAAGGACGTATTCAATTACGTGTGAAACAAATTCGTGTTGCGAATGAAAATGAAGTAACGGACATCTCAGACTTTGTAGAAAAAGCTCCAATAAAAAAAGAAGATATGGTTGAGAAAATTACGCAATACATATTTGAAATGAGAAACCCAAACATCCAGCGTCTAACAAGACATTTATTAAATAAGCATCAAAATGAGTTTTTAGAATATCCAGCAGCGACGAAAAATCATCACGAGTTCGTATCTGGACTAGCTTATCACGTTGTATCGATGCTAGATTTAGCGAAAGCTATCTCGGCTCTATACCCATCATTAGATAAAGACTTACTTTATGCAGGCGTTATTTTACACGATCTTGGTAAAGTATTCGAACTATCTGGCCCAATTTCTACAACGTATACGTTAGAAGGAAATTTACTAGGCCACATTTCTATCATGGTGAACGAAATTGGTAAAGCAGCAGATGAATTACAAATCGATGCAGAAGAAGTGTTGATCCTTCAGCACATCGTTCTTTCTCACCACGGAAAAGCAGAGTGGGGTAGCCCAAAACCTCCATTAGTAAAAGAAGCAGAAATTCTGCATTACATCGACAACTTAGATGCAAAAATGAACATGATGGACCGCGCATTAGGACGCACAAAACCAGGCGAATACACAGAACGTGTCTTTGCGCTTGATAACCGTTCGTTCTATAAACCGACGTTCCATAATTAAAATTGTAAATAGGATGGCCTCATTAAGTGTTAAAAAACTTGATGGGGCTGTTTTTGTATGAAGTAAATAACGAGATGTAAAAAAATATCTCGAATTCGAGATAAATCACTTGCATTTTTATCACTTGAGTTGTAAAGTGATAGTAACGAAAGGAATTATTACTTTCGCATGAATCGTTTCACACATTAAATTATTTTCTTAGTTATCACTTGATTAGTAAAATGAGGTAATTACTTTTATAAACAATTGCTACGTTGAACAGCGAGCAAAAATAAAACAGTTAAATACAAATTCAGACTATTGGAGGAATATATAATGAACCAATTAAAAGGAATACACCACGTTACAGCAATTACAAGTAGTGCAGAAAAGAACTATGAATTTTTCACTCATGTTTTAGGAATGCGTTTAGTTAAAAAAACGGTAAACCAAGATGATATTCAAACGTACCATTTATTCTTTGCAGATGATAAAGGTAGTGCCGGAACGGATATGACTTTCTTTGATTTCCCAGGCGTTCCGAAAGGGGTACACGGTACAAATGAAATTTCAAAAACTTCATTCAGAGTTCCAAGTGATGCAGCATTAGCGTATTGGGTGAAACGTTTTGACCGTCTTGAAGTGAAACATACAGGCATTAAGGAGCAATTTGGTAAGAAAACTCTTTCTTTCGTTGATTTTGATGATCAACACTATCAATTAATCTCAGATGAATTTGATAAAGGGATAGAATCTGGTACACCTTGGAAAAACGGACCAGTTCCATTAGAATATGCAATTACTGGTTTAGGACCTGTATTCATTCGTATTGCGAACTTTAGTTACTTCAAAGAAGTACTAGAAAAAGTTCTATTATTTAAAGAGACTGCTCAAGAAGGAGAATTCTATTTATTTGAAGTGAATGAAGGTGGAAATGGTGCCTCTGTCATTGTAGAACATAATACGGTTCTTCCTGAAGCACAACAAGGTTTTGGTACAGTGCACCATGCCGCATTCCGCGTAGAAGATCGTGCTGTATTAGAAGAATGGATTGAGAGAATAGGTAGCGTTGGACTTCCTTCATCTGGTTATGTAAATCGTCACTTCTTCGAGTCATTATACGCACGAGTTGCACCGCAAATTTTATTTGAATTTGCGACAGATGGACCTGGTTTTATGGGAGATGAACCATACGAAACACTTGGAGAAAAGTTATCTTTACCTCCATTCTTAGAGCCAAAGCGCGCAGAAATTGAAAAATTAGTTCGTCCGATTGATACTGTGAGAAGCACGAAGGAATTTATTAAAGAGTAAAAATAGAGATAATAAGTAAAAGAGCAAGTAGTTTTAGCGGATCGCTGGAATTGCTTGCTTTTTTATTCGGTCTATAAAGTTTGCTGATAAATGTTTCTCAAGTTTTTTCGGATGGGGATGTTTGGTGTAATTAATTTGAAGTGATTTCCCTAGCATTTCTTCTTATCACTTTTCTTTAGATCGAATTTGTATTTAAATATATATTCATCTTTTTATTTCATAAATCCTTTTGGATCATTAATGGAATTTAGCTACCGATAAGTAAGGGTGTATGAACTAACTTTGTATAGGTTATTCCCATTAATCATAGACATTTCTAAGGTGCTATTTATGTAAAGTAAAAGTATGATAAAGCGTCATTAGCAAAAATATATTAAATGATTCATCATACAATTCTATGGTATGAAAACGCGAATTTTATACACTTAGACATTTTCTAACAATGCAATCTCATCTTTGTTACTGTAAAAAACAACTAGCCCCCACAAGAGGTGTTAGTTAACGTAAAATTAGCTATCGTTAGTTAACCGAAAGCAAAAAAGATTAATGAAATACTAATCTTTTTTGCTTTATAGATTTGGAATTACTCCTACCTTGACCAGCCTCTCTCCCTCTTCTTGATGAATTGAAATACATAATATACAACAAATGTATTTACAGTTACATGGAATAATATGTATATTGGTATTCAGAAGACTATCAAAAGGGGGATGTGTATGCAAACTGTTATGCCGTCTTATTTGTTTTTATTTTTTGGCACGCTCATTTTACTACGTAGGATTCGTTCGATGTATAAACCAGTCAAGGGAAGTGGGGTGCGAATATTCTTGCCACTTTTTTACTTAACGCCGGGACTTTCATTTTTTCTCCGATTAGGGCACCCGACGTTTTTTGAATTATGCGTAAGTGTTGTTTTAGGGCTTGTCTTTTCGGTGATTATTATCATTTTGTCAGATTACGAAATTAGAGAGGATGGTAACATTTACGCAAAGAAAAGCTGGAAGTTTGTCGTGGCTTTTATTCTAATGCTCCTTTTACGTTATTTTATCCGACAAGACATTACGACAGTCGATTCAGGTACACTTAGTCTGTTATTTTTCACCTTTATCATTTGCTACATTGTTCCGTGGCGAATTGTTTGCTATATAAAATTCAAAAAAGTGCTCGAACAAAAGAAAGAAGCTTTCTATTAAAACGTAGAAGGTTTTTTCCATCATCTTTGTATAGTCCATTTACTTAGTAATAGTGGAAAAGAGCTTATTGGACTCTTCCCCCTAGTAAAATTTTGATTGAGTATAATATACACAACTAGTTAACATAAGCCTTTATTATCCGGATTTAATGTATTTAGAAGACTATTAAAAGTCCTCCAGATTGTTTAACTGGGGGACTTTCGTGTGCACATAATTTTCGTTCTCGGAAGTTCTACACTTTATGTTCGGGATGGAAATCTAATGAGTTAGTTCAGATTACGAAGGTCAGGCGTAGTGTTTTAATATAGAGTTGGAGTCGGAGGAGAACAATGGAAGGAAACAATATCGTTTATAGCAACCGAATAATGATTCCACCTTCCGCCGAAAAACCTATAGCCATAAATTCTTTCGTGCCCAACAGTCGTCAAAAAAAACCAGAAATTGTCTCCGTTTCTAAGCCGCAGATACGTAAATCGAAATAAACAATTTTGAAGACCCCAAGGACTCTGGGCATAGAGTGGCATTTGTCGTATATATACCATGATTCGAGGTTCACTCCTTATTGAAATTAGACTTATAACTAATTTTATGCTCAGGGTCAAAGCTTAGATTGGATGTATGCCTAGTAGCCTACTTAAATTCAATTTTGAATGTATATAGTATACATGTCAGGTTTACATAACGCATCATTATAAGTAGTCATATCTTGAAACCCATAAAAAAAAGTCCCTTCAGATTTTTTAAAAGGACTTTTCATTCACATAATCAAGTCTTATTAAAAATTAACTTGGTCCGTAAAAATAGAACCATTACTGACAATCTATAATGGTAATAGGAATGCTAGCCATTGTTCCTGGGGAATCAAGAAGTGAAGCAGTAACTGTTACTGTTCCGGGTCCATTAGCAGCTATAAATACAGCGGTAAAGTTACCTGAAGCGTTAGTAATAACAGCAAGAGGAACCATAAAAACAAGAGTGGGGTTACTAAAGGAAAAGCTGACTATTTCTCCTGCAGCAGGATTCCCGTTTACCAATACTTGACCCGAAAAAAACAAAGTGTTATTTCCTTGGTCTGACGTACATGCAGTAGTTTGATTAGCAGTCAAAGTAATAGTTTTTATGCGTGGTAGTTGCGAATCAGGAATTGGAAAAGAACAAGGAAATGCTATAGGAAATGGTTTCTGAAAATGGTCACATGAACATCTATTTTTTCTAGACATCAAAAACTCCTTTTACATTGTGTATATAATATCACTTAGTATATGAGTAAAATAAATCAAATGTTTGGATGATTGTCCAATACAGAATTATTATGTATATGCTATACATGTCAAGTTTACATAACATAAAATTATCGGTAGCAAGAAAAAGGCGGATTCCTTGTGAGAGTGGGGATCTGCCTTTTTCTTTTTCTATGACTCTATTCATTTTTTTATACATTCCTATCCTGGCGTGGGTTTCAGGGCTCCCGTTTGTTAATGGATTATCCAAAAAACTGTATAAAATCTTGCATGCTCTTAGCGTGGGTTTTTTCCGAAATGCTGGTGGTACCCCATCGCTATCAAGCTAAGCTTATGCAAAGTCAATTTTAGACGAGATTGTTTCTTTTTTCTAAAGGGCAAGTGTAGTTGATTGAAAGATTTGCATACGAAATAAACCCTAGCGGGTTTCATTTTTTTGAATTAAGCGGCTTGATTATAAGACAGGGTACAATTGTAAACGACACCTAATATATCAAAGACCGTTTTTTTTTCATATCGATGAGATTTCCGCCCGTTTTGCTGTAGGAGATTGAACAGACGAAGTAACACCTTTGATAGCTCTTGGGTGTTTTTTTGTATAGTTTGGAATAGAAGAAGAAAATAGTCTTTAATCATATATATGGCTTTATACTCACTAAGCTCTCGTTTTTTCTTCATGAGGAGCAATTGGCGCATTTGAAACATGATAGAAGAACAGAGTAGAATGGCAATCAATTGACCATATAAATGGCACTCCAATCGTTCTGGTTTTATCTTTTTACAATGATGGATTTGAAAGAATGACTTCCACGTTTTAAATAAAATTTCGATTTGCCAACGCAAAGAATACCAGTCATGTACCTGTCCCATCGGGACAATATCTGTAGAGGTGTTTGTCATATATACATTGATACCACTGAGTCGTTTACTACGAGGAGAATACTTCATTCCTTTCTTTTTTTCTCTTACAGCTTGATCTTGTAATCTTTTTTGTTGCTGTTGTTTTGTTAATCGATGAACAATTACACGAGCTGGCACTTTATCATTCATTCCTACATAAGCATCAGCTATTTCACACGTTTGTCCTGGTTGAAGGGAGTTCATTAACGTCTCTATATCTATCTGTATATACTCTGTACCTTTCTTAATTCTTCCATCTTGAAAATAATCAGGGTTAGGATTTTTTTGATACATACGTGTGTTCGACTTGATACGAGAGATATAGTAGGCTTCTTTATCTTGTATATATTGAAGGTCTTTTAAATGAAAATAACCTAAATCTCGGATACATAAATCATTCGCTGTCACAGTTGGGGCACACAAAGAGCCGTAAGTGCGATCATGTTGTTTACCTGGACCTGTATGAATATGAAGGAACTGTCCACTTAACAAATCATACTCAAGTTGAATTTTTATCCCAGCTGTATGGCTGCAGCCTCCTGCACCTGGATAAACCGATGAAAATACATCCGGGAGTTGAAATGCAGTTGAATCTAAAATACGAATACGCTTGAAAACAGAAGTGTATGGAGAAGAAAGCGGCATAGATACGGCCAATTTTTTGCTTAGTAGTTCGGCTAGTAAGTGTTGTAAAAGTTGGACGGCCGCCTTATTAAACCGTTGATTCAGTCCTTCAGGACTGATGAGTACTTCTGTTGATGCTTCTAAACAGCTAGATAACTGAGTTAAAGAAGTCATAGCTACATTTTGGCTCACCCATACACATAAAGCTACTAAATCTTTTGCTTGGTACTTACTGGTTCGTTGTACAAAACCAACATCTCTGGCAAGATTCCGTAGGGTATTTGGAGATAAAAAGCTTTGAATCTCTTGAGCAAATAGTTGTAATTCGTCAGACACAGAAACAGACAAAAAAAACGCCATCCTTTCCTATAATTCTACAGAAAGAATAACGTTTTTTTTGCTTTATGGATAGTGCAAAACCTTAGCTTTATATAACCGTTTAATCATTACTTCTGTTATATATATTTACATAATCTTTGTCAGCTCAATTCCATTAAGCTTTTTGGAATGTATTAACTATAGGCAACAACTCTTTTAAATCATTAATTACATGCTCATCTGTAAACGGATTCCCCCAAAACGTATCTTTCTTCCATATTGCATTCATTCCAACATCCCGAGCTCCTATTACATCATTATTTGGATGATCTCCTACGTACACACTCTCTTCCGGACTAACATCTAGTCTTGCTAAAGCTCTCAGAAAAATTTCAGCTTGAGGTTTTTTTATCCCTTCTTGTTCTGACACTAAAATGATATCCATGTACTTATCAATTCCTAGCGCGCGGATATTCAGTAGTTGGAATTCAGTAAATCCATTTGTAATCATGCCTAATAAAATCCCTCTACTTTTAAGCTCTTGTAATACATACTCCATGTTAGAAAAAGGAATACAGTTATGTTGAAAGTTATTTATGTAATCCTCTAATAATTGCTCCCAAGTTAAACTAGTAATAGAATGTTCTTGAAGTAACTGTTCATATACTTTGTCTTTCCAAACATATCCCTTATTATCTAACTCAATAAATCGGTTTACATATTGTTCTTCAGGTACATGTTTTAGTTCATTAATATATCTCGTGTATTGATCTTTAATAAAAAGTTTAAGGGAACTATCTCTATCCAACAAAGTTCCATCTAAATCGAAAATAACTGCTTTCACCATTCTTTCTCCCCCTTTTATTAAAGAGTACTAAAAAAGGGCTATATACCCTATCTATAAAAGTATTGTGTACATAACGCATCAGTAGCAGTAAAAAACTAAGAAAATGTAAAGAGATTTCTTTTTACATTATTACTTCAGCTTAATTACTAACATGTGATTAGCATTCTTCTGAAACTCATAAGATACTTTTACTTCTTCAATCGAACGAACATGTTCTTTTAAGTCATTCATCAATTGAGATAATTGATCATATTTCTTTCCATATAAATCTGTTAAAGGAAAAATACGAATTTCACCTTTTGTTACACGTATCAACTCTTTTAAACTATTTAAGTGGAATTGATAATCTAAACGATCAGAATACATGAACAGCAAATGTGCACAAACTGTCATATCAAATTGTTTATTTTCAAATGGTAAAACAGGTAAAGTAACAGCCTGATAATGTTGCGGATTTTCTCTCATATCCTGAACACAATCTTTTAAAGCACGGCTTCTTTCTTCTTTTAATGCATCAATAGACGAAAAATACTCCCATACATAGTTTCCTGATGCTTTTTCCATATGTTCTATAGTATGTTCAATGTCTTCTAATCCTTTTTGTTCCAAGTCAACTACCTCATGATAATAAGCAATATCACAAGACGTAGAATCAATACCTAATTTATTGGCATGTGCAGTAAAAGAACATGCTCCGCCTGCACAATCTAAAACTTTCATATTCTCTAAATTTTCAGGAGATAAATCAAACATTTTAATGTATTCCTCAAATGTTCTACCAATAAATACAATACGATTAATATCTAACTTTAAATTTTTTTCAATTATACTCACCGTATCTCGCCCCTTTTTATCCAAATATTTCAAACACTCTTCCATTTTATCTTTTTTATATAAATTTTGCGATATAAATCTATTGTCTTCAGGTAACATAACCATCTTATCAGTATTCAACAATGGATAAAATTTTCATTCTGGGGGGAGTTGTATTTTCTTAGCTTGATAGCGATGTGGTGGTACCCCATGCCAATCAATCTAAGATTTTAAAGTATCCCCTAAACGGAATTTTTGTGTTTTTTTGAACTTTTATTTATTTTTTGTATATGACGTAATACTTCTTAAGAAGATTCCTAACCCTACAAACAAGAATCCTAAACATAATAAGCTGGCTGGCGTTCCCCAAGTGATTTGATCTAGCATTTTATCCCCTCCTATTTATTGGGGGTTATCCAGATTTACCTAAAAACAAAAACTACGTGAGATGCAGGGATTTCGGGATGAAGTCGCTGCTGCGAAAGAGAAGAAAAAGCCGTGGTGGAAGTTCTGGTGAGTGGATTTCAATAAACTATAAAATAGGCAGAAAAGCATACTTTTCTGCTTTTTTATTTTGTTTTTTATAAATCTTACAAAAATATAATAAAAAAACACAAAATTAGTAAGAAAACGCTTTATCTTTATCGAAAGATATATTAATATAATGAAGTTGAGATTTTCAATTCGTTAAAGATCTGAAGTTGAGATTTTTTAAATTATTAAAGAAAGGAGAGATTACATTGGTAAACTTTATTAAAAAAATGCTAAGTGGCGTTGAGACTCAATATTTAGTGAAATCATATATTATTTCAATTATTATTACGGGTTTAATTATGTATAACATCGATAGCTTTACCAATCCAGTATTTACAGTAGTATATACTTCATTAGCAGGTGTGTTATTTCCTTTTGCAACAATCGTGTGGGATGACCTTAGTAGCACTATGATGGGGAATATCAAGCTTACTTTGTCTATACCGTTTGTTATTACGTGGAAAATATTCAAAATAATGGCCCTTTATCTGTTTGCACCACTTGTTGCTCCAATTGGCATGATTTATGTTTATTTAGCAAACGGCTACCATACAAACTAGTATTAGTTTGTATTCAGAAATTACATATTTTTTAAAAAAGTGAAGGGGTTACTCCCTTCACTTTTTTATGGGGTCCCGCCAACCAAATGACATATAACCCACGTTAAGACATTTTTTGGCATCTGACACCTTGATTTTTGTACGCTAAGGATTGTAACTAAACTGAATGCTTTTATTACAACATTGGTTTCAAGAAGCACTTTTATTGTGCTTTTTTTATAATACAAAAAACAACATGAAAAAAGGGGAACAACTATGTATACAAA
Organism: Bacillus hominis; assembly: GCF_018332515.1. Taxonomy (GTDB): domain Bacteria; phylum Bacillota; class Bacilli; order Bacillales; family Bacillaceae_G; genus Bacillus_A; species Bacillus_A hominis. The sequence goes on from NZ_BOQD01000229.1 coordinate 15,004, forward strand.
AGTCCAAACAGAACAAGAAAAAGTGATTTTTAACCGGATTTGGGAAGAGTGTTGGAATGAAAAAGGGTATGAATTAGAATATTTTCAAGGAACTGACCAATTTATCTTTTGGAAAGATGGTCAAGCCATTGGATGTGTAGAAATTAAGAAATACAATATAAAAAATGAGGTATTTCCATTTTCTAAATGCGAACAGCTGAAAGGTCAATTGGAAACGGTCATGGAAGTTGATAAATTGTCAATTCTAAAAGAATTTCGAGGCAAAGGAATGTTAGAGAATATCCTCTTCTTCTTAGCAGAATATATGAAGGAAAAAGAATTGATGTATTTTACAACATTACTTGAACCAAAATTATATTTAACATTAAAGCGTTTTTTTCGTCTTCCTGTCGAAAAAGTAGGAAAAACGTTTCATTATAAGGGTGATGATGTCGTTCCAACTATTACAGATGTACATAAAACGATTCAAAGACAAGAAAAAATGAAGTGGTATAAAGAAATGAAAGAACGTAATTTAAAAGATTTGATGAAGGGCTAGTACAAAAACTAATCCTTTTAGGGGTACAGCCACATCGCTATCAAGCTAATAAAACAAAATACCCCATAAAATGAAAAAACACGCTATTCTTTCTGTAAAATCA
>NZ_BOQD01000230.1 GCF_018332515.1 Bacillus hominis
ACTTAATTTAAAGAATCGATATGAGGAGGAGCTTATGAAAGTCGCAATTATTGGAGCAACTGGATATGGAGGCATTGAGTTAATTCGGTTATTAGAACAACATCCATATTTTTCGATTGCATCTCTCCATTCCTTTTCACAAGTTGGCGAGTGTATAACAGGTGTATATCCGCATCTTCGAAATGTTCTTGTCCATACGTTACAAGAAATTGATGTGGAGGCAATAGAAAGGGAAGCAGAAATCGTATTTTTAGCAACCCCAGCAGGAGTATCGGCGGAGTTAACTCCAAGATTATTAGCAGTAGGGTTAAAAGTCATTGACCTATCTGGAGACTTTCGTATGATAGATCCTTCGTCATATGAAATGTGGTATAAAAGGCCAGCTGCAAAAGAAGAAGTTCTTAGGAAAGCAGTTTATGGGTTAAGTGAATGGAAAAGGTCCGAGATTCAAAATGCTGATTTAATTGCAAACCCAGGATGTTTTGCGACAGCCGCCTTATTAGCGATAGCGCCGTTAGTACGTAGCGGAATGATTGAAGAAGATTCGATTATCATTGATGCAAAGTCAGGGGTATCTGGAGCGGGTAAAACGCCAACAACAATGACTCATTTTCCAGAGCTATATGATAACCTTCACATTTATAAAGTAAATCAGCACCAGCACGTTCCTGAGATTGAGCAAATGCTTATAGAGTGGAATGATAAAGCGAAGCCAATCACATTTAGTACACATTTAATACCGATATCACGAGGGATCATGGTTACACTTTATGCGAAAGTGAAACAAGAAATGAAAATACAACACCTTCAAAAATTGTATGAAGAAACGTATGAACAATCGCCTTTCATTCGAATTCGTTCTCAAGGAGAATTTCCAAGTCCGAAAGAAGTGAGAGGCTCAAATTATTGTGATATTGGCATAGCTTATGATGAAAGAACAGAAAGAGTTACAGTCGTTTCTGTTATAGACAATATGATGAAAGGTGCAGCTGGGCAAGCGATTCAAAATGCAAATGTATTAGCGGGATTAGAAGATACAACAGGTTTACAGCATATGCCGCTTTATCCATAAGGGGGACATGATGATTAAAGTAGCGTCTATTACAAAATTAGAAAATGGTTCAATTGTAACGCCGAAAGGCTTTTCGGCAATTGGCACTGCAAATGGTCTGAAAAAGGAGAAAAAGGATTTAGGTGCAATCGTTTGTGACGTACCAGCATCATGCGCTGCTGTTTATACAACAAATCAAATACAAGCAGCACCATTGCAAGTAACGAAAAAGAGTATAGCGGCGGAGGGGAAATTACAAGCAATTCTCGTCAATAGTGGAAATGCAAATGCTTGTACGGGGATGAAAGGATTGCAAGATGCTTATGAGATGCGAACATTAGGAGCGGAACACTTTGGAGTAAAAGAAAAGTACGTCGCAGTCGCTTCAACAGGTGTAATTGGAGTACCTTTACCGATGGATATCATTCGAAAGGGAATTGAATCTCTTGTGCCAACAAAGGAAGTAAGTGAAGCTCATTCTTTTTGTGAAGCAATTTTAACGACAGATCTTATAACGAAAGAAACTTGCTATGAGATGATAATTGATGGGGAAGCAGTGACCATTGCTGGGGTCGCAAAAGGTTCAGGGATGATCCATCCGAATATGGCAACGATGCTTAGTTTTATTACAACGGACGTCAATATAGAGCATGAAATATTGCAAACAGCATTATCACAAATTACGAATCATACGTTTAATCAAATTACGGTGGACGGAGATACTTCTACAAATGATATGGTCATCGTTATGGCAAGTGGATTATCAGAAACGAAAACGATGAATATGGAACATAAAGACTGGGAAACTTTCGTATTGGCTTTACAAAAGGTATGTGAAGATTTAGCGAAAAAAATTGCACAAGATGGTGAAGGGGCTACGAAGTTAATAGAAGTAAACGTGTTAGGGGCTCGAATAAATGAAGAAGCAAAGAAAATTGCAAAACAAATAGTCGGTTCGAGTCTTGTGAAAACAGCAATATACGGTGAGGATCCAAATTGGGGCCGAATTATTAGTAGTATTGGGCAGAGTGAAGTAATCATTAACCCAAATACAATTGATATAACTCTTCAATCTATCGCCGTATTAAAAAATAGTGAGCCTCAAATGTTTTCTGAAGAGGAAATGACAAAGAAGTTACAAGAACATGAAATAAAAATTGATGTGTGTTTACATTTAGGAGATGAAACGGGATCAGCTTGGGGCTGTGACTTAAGTTATGAATATGTGAAAATAAATGCTTGTTATCGTACATAAGGAGAGAGAAGATGAGTGATTATATTGTAGTTAAATGTGGCGGTAGCATGTTGGATCAATTAAATCATGTGTTTTTTGATTGCATAAAGAAATTGCAAAATAAGTATAAGGTTGTTATTGTCCATGGCGGTGGCCCAGAAATTGATGCCAAGTTAGAAGGCTCTAATATCAAGGTAGAAAAGAAAGATGGATTACGAGTAACGCCGAAAGAGGTTATGGATGTTGTTCAAATGGTGCTATGCGGAAGTACGAATAAAAAATTCGTAATGAATTTACAAAAATATGATTTACTTGCGGTGGGGCTTTCAGGATGTGACGGTAATTTACTTCAAGTTCAACCTGTTGGCGAAGAGATGGGATATGTAGGAGAAGTAAGTTATGTAGAAACAGCCTTATTAAAAGGATTGATAGATATGAATTATATTCCTGTGATTGCTTCAATCGGGATAAATGGTAATGAGATTTATAACATAAATGCTGATACAGCTGCAGCTGGGATTGCGGCCGCACTATCCGCAAAAGAGCTCATTTTTATTACGGATGTAGATGGGATATTACATGAAGGGAAATTGGTACAGAAAACGGATGAATCTGAAGTCCTTACTTTTATAGAAAAAGGTGTTATTACAGGCGGGATGATTCCGAAAGTACAGGCGGCACTTGCATCATTAAAAATGGGAGTACAAAAGGTAAGTATCGTGAATGGTACAAAGGATTTTACTGAGGTTACAGGAGAGTGTATCGGAACGACGGTAACGAAAGGTGTGAGTATCGTATGACGAGTCATCTTTTTCAAACGTATGGAAGAAGAGAAGTTGAGTTTCTAAAGGGAAATGGAACAAAAGTTATCGATAAAAATGGTAAGCAATATTTAGATTTCACATCAGGAATTGGCGTATGTAATTTAGGACATTGTCATCCTACTGTTGTAAAGGCAGTAGAAATGCAACTTGGAAACATATGGCATATATCTAACTTATTTACGAACTCCTTACAAGAAGAGGTCGCATCGTTATTAACAGAAGATACAGCATTAGATTATGTGTTTTTTTGTAATAGCGGGGCGGAGGCGAATGAAGCGGCTTTAAAGCTAGCCCGTAAGCATACTGGGAAATCTCTCGTCGTAACATGTCAACAATCTTTCCACGGTAGAACATTCGGAACGATGAGTGCAACAGGGCAAGATAAAGTGAAAGAAGGATTCGGTCCATTACTTCCGTCTTTTTTACATACACCATTTAACGATATACAAGCATTAGAGGAAGTAATGAATGAAGAAGTTGCGGCGGTAATGGTAGAAGTTGTTCAAGGAGAAGGAGGAGTAATATTAGCTGATCCATCTTTTTTGAAGGAAATTGAAAAACTATGTAATCAGTACAATGCTCTTTTTATTATAGATGAAGTACAAACTGGAATAGGCAGGACAGGAACACTATTCGCTTATGAGCAAATGGGAATAGGGCCTGATATCGTTACCATCGCGAAGGCGCTTGGGAATGGTATTCCAGTTGGAGCGATGATTGGCCGGAAAGAACTAGGTTCTTCGTTTACTGCAGGGTCACACGGTTCAACTTTCGGTGGGAATTATATTGCTATGACTGCAGCGAAAGAAGTATTGCAATTCATTAAGGAACAATCGTTTTTAAAAGAAGTACAGGAAAAGGGCGAGTACGTATTAAAGAAATTGCAAGAAGAATTACGATACGTTGAATGTGTTCAAAATATTCGTGGTAAGGGACTTATGATTGGGATCGAATGTAAGCATGAGGTTGCAAATTTTATAGAACAACTAGAAAAAGCAGGACTTCTCGTATTACAAGCAGGACCTAATGTTATAAGACTATTACCGCCACTTATTGTAACGAATGAAGAGTTAGAACAGGCAGTATATATGATAAAAAAAGTAGTTTGTACAAAAAACGTATCAATCATATAAGGGGGAAGTTTCATGTCAACTGTACAAGTACCGAAATTAAATACGAAAGATCTTTTAACATTAGAAGAATTGACGCAAGAAGAAATTATTTCTTTAATTGAGTTCGCTATATATTTAAAAAAGAATAAGCAGGAGTCTTTATTACAAGGCAAAATATTAGGGCTTATTTTTGATAAACATTCAACTCGTACTCGTGTATCTTTTGAAGCGGGAATGGTACAGCTCGGGGGACATGGCATGTTTTTAAGCGGGAAAGAGATGCAAATTGGAAGAGGAGAAACCGTTTCAGATACTGCGAAAGTATTATCTCATTATATTGACGGGATCATGATACGTACATTCTCACATGCGGATGTAGAAGAGTTGGCAAAAGAATCGAGCATTCCTGTTATTAATGGATTAACGGATGACCATCATCCTTGTCAAGCATTGGCAGACCTAATGACAATATATGAAGAAACAAATACATTTAAAGGAATAAAATTGGCTTACGTAGGTGACGGAAATAATGTATGTCATTCATTGTTGTTAGCGAGTGCGAAAGTCGGAATGCATATGACTGTTGCAACGCCTATAGGGTATGAACCGAATGAAGAGATTGTTAAAAAGGCGTTAGCGATTGCTGAAGAAACAGGAGCTGAAATTGAAATTTTGCATAACCCTGAATTAGCGGTGAATGAAGCAGATTTCATTTATACTGACGTTTGGATGAGCATGGGGCAAGAAGGAGAAGAAGAAAAATATACTTTATTTCAACCTTACCAAATCAATAAAGAACTTGTTATGCATGCGAAGCAAACATATCGTTTCTTACACTGTTTACCTGCCCATCGTGAAGAAGAGGTAACAGGAGAAATTATAGATGGACCGCAGTCTATTGTTTTTGAGCAAGCTGGTAATCGATTACATGCTCAAAAAGCATTATTAGTAAGTTTATTTAAAAATGTAGAGGAGCCTTCCTAAAAGGGAGGTTTTTTTGTGTTGAAATGTCGGATGTATATTTAGGTAATTTTTTCTATAGCAATTAGAATAAAAAGAGAAAACTAATTTTATCCCGCTATTTGCGGGCAGTAAAACTCCCACCTCAAAATTCGGCTGGAGCAAAGAAGTTAGGTGGGAGATAAACTGCCCGTAAACGCCCGATTGGTGAAGGCTAATAATCAGTGGGGGATGAACAAAACCCCCACTGATTATAGTTTCACTTTATTAAGCAGTACATACAAAAACAAAAACCAATCACTGCATTCGTATGTATAGTGATGAAGTTCGACAAAA
>NZ_BOQD01000231.1 GCF_018332515.1 Bacillus hominis
TTAATCGTTGGATTAGGGGTTTATATTTATTTTAAAGGTTGAAAAAACTGAAAAATATAAAAAACTGAAAATATAAGTATGCTATAATATTAATATAGTGTAAAAGAGAAAGAAGGAAAGGATTGGATGTAATGATTGAAATTGTGAATGTGTCAAAAAGTTATAATGGGTCTACTTATGCAGTAAAAGATTTAAGTTTATCTGTACCTAGCGGAGAAATCTTTGGGTTTTTAGGACCAAATGGTGCAGGTAAATCAACGACAATTAAGATGATTACTGGTATTCATGGGGTGGACAAAGGGACCATTACAATCAATGGTAAAGATATTATGAAAAATCCGATGGAAGCGAAGAAAACATTTGGCTATGTTCCAGATAGTCCGGATATGTTTTTACGATTAAAAGGGATTGAATATTTAAACTTTATGGCTGATATGTATGAAGTGCCGAAGGAAGTAAGGCAAGAACGAATAGAGTCTTTAGCAAAGAAATTTGATCTTTATAATGCTTTATCTGATCAAATTCAAAGTTATTCACACGGTATGAGACAAAAGATTGTTATTATTGGTGTACTTATACATGAGCCGGATGTATGGATTTTAGATGAACCGTTAACGGGGCTTGATCCGAAATCTGCATATATTTTAAAAGAAATGATGAGAGAACACGCAGATAAAGGGAAGATTGTATTTTTCTCTACACACGTATTAGAAGTGGCGGAAAAAATATGTGACCGCGTCGCTATTATTAATAAGGGCAATTTGCAGTTTAAAGGAAATTTAAATGAAATGAGAGATCATTTTAAATCCAATGAATCACTTGAAAAAATGTTCTTGGAGATGACGGGTAATGAGTAAAATATGGATGTTAACGAAGGTATTATTGAAATTAAATTATGCAGATTTTATAACAGATAAAAAGAAGCGATGGGCATATTTATTTTCCTTTGCAGCGATTTTATTTGTTGGCTTTTTAATATTTGGTTCGATGACGCATGGAATGTATGAAGGAATGATACATCTCGGACAGAATCCAGCGATTATAATTGCAATGGGATTAGCTATTGCTAGTATATGGGTGTTTTTGATGAGTATTATGAACATTTTAACAGTGTTTTACTATAGTAATGATGTTGAAATGTTACTACCGTTACCGTTAAAACCAGCGCAAATTATTTCTGCAAAATTCTTTACGGTGTTAATTACACAATACGTAATGAGTTCGTTTATTTTATGGCCTATCTTTATTACTTACGGTTTAAAGAGCGGTGCGTTCATTACATATTATATTTATATGGTTGTCATTTACATATTCTTCCCGATTGTTCCGTTAGTGTTAGCTTCGTTAATTATGACACTTATTATGAGGTATACGAATATAGCGAAAAACAAAGACCGAGGAAATATATTTATTGGAATCGTAAGCATACTATTTATTGTAGGAATTAATGTATTTATGCAGTGGAGAAATAAAAGTGCAGTATCTGGAGCTGGAGATTCAGTTGCGAATTATCTTGCAAATAATCAATCCTCCCTTTTCATACAAATGACAAATTATTTTCCGACTACATATTTTGGTGCAATGGGATTAGTAGAAAATGCATCGTGGAAAGGTCTATTATACGTTCTTATTTACATCCTTATTTCTATCGCGTTCTTCGGACTGTTTTATTACATTGCAGAGCGTACATATTTAAAAGGGGTTATTGGACTTTCAACGAGTACAGCAAAGAAAGAGGTAATTTCAGCAGAAGGCTTACAGAAATCAACGGTACAAAGTTCACATTTAAAAGCGTATGTGAAAAAAGAATTTAAAACGTTATTCCGTACACCGCAATTTTTCTTAAATTGTATCGTACAAACTTTCGTTATGCCGATTATGTTGTTCTTTATTTTATTTGTACAAGATGGGAATTTAAAGTTTATTACAGAGTATATTAACAATCCAGAGACAACGGGATTTGCAATCGGTGTTGGCCTTTGTGCATCCTTATTTTTGATGGGTAGTAACGTCATTGCAACGACGTCATTTTCTCGAGATGGAAGTTCATGGTTTGTGAATCGTTACTTACCGGTAAAGGCATCGGATATCTTTTTTGCGAAAGCAATAACTGCTTGGTTAATTAATATAATCATTTTAGCAGTATTCGGTATTACAATGGCAGTTGTAGCAAAAGTATCCCCAGTCTTTATGATACTTTGGTTCTTGCTAAGTGCGAACGGGTTATTGTTAATTAATTTAATCGGTACGCGCTGGGATGCACAAACTGCAGATATACATTGGGATACAGAACAAAAATTATTTAAAAGTCGATACACAACTTTGTGGAATTTTTTAGCTAATATTTTAATAGCTTTAATTATTGTAGCGGGAGTAAGTGTGTTATACTTCGTCCTTCAGGTAGGACTGTGGGTTATGTTTATTATTTTATTTATACTGTTTACCATTGCCAATTTAATTTTAATTAGAATTTTAAAATTAGGTGCAGAGCGTATATTATCAAATATTAATTAAGAAGATAGATCCTCTGTATTCGTGCAGAGGATTTATGTTTAGATGGAGGAGAAATGGTGAGGAAAATAGCAATTGTAACAGGGGCAACTCGTCTGAATGGAATTGGTGCAGCTGTATGCAAGGTGCTTGCTCAAAAGGGGATAGACGTCTTTTTCACGTACTGGCCTCGGTATGATAAAGCAATGCCGTGGGGAATGAATGATCAAGAACCCTTTTTGTTGAAAAAGGAAATTGAAAGTTACGACGTTCGATGTGAAATGGCAGAAATCAACTTATCGCAGTCTTATTCGCCTAATCGTGTATTGTATATGGTATCAGAACGTTTAGGTGAGCCATCTATTCTTATTAATAATGCGGCGTATTCTACTCATACGAAAATTGAAGAGTTAGATGTAGAACAGTTAGATAAACATTATACGGTCAATGTTCGTGCTCCTATGCTATTAAGTTCATTATTTATTAAACATTTTTCACTCAAAACAAGTGGAAGTGTTATAAATCTTACTTCTGGACAGTCACTAGCGCCAATGCCAGATGAACTGGCATATGCAGCAACAAAGGGAGCAATAGAAGCATTTACAAAGTCAGTTGCACCAGTTGCTATGGAGAAGGGGATTACAGTGAATGCTGTTGATCCAGGACCAACGAATACAGGATGGATTACAGAGGAGCTAAAGCATCATTTAGTATGGAAATTCCCGCAAGGTAGAGTTGGAGAATCCATGGATGCTGCACGTTTAATTTCTTTTTTAGTAAGTGAAGAAGCGAAGTGGGTTACTGGGCAAGTCATACATTCGAATGGTAGTTATTCATAAAAATATTATGTTAACAA
>NZ_BOQD01000232.1 GCF_018332515.1 Bacillus hominis
GACTCTCTTGCTTAGGAGCCGGTAAATCGGCATGGCTGTCTTGCTTAGAAACAGGGGGTCTTCCATGATCAGCTTTTACAATTCCACCATCCCCAATATTTACACCCAAAATACCAAAACTAAGTACTGATAATCCTACAACAGCTGTACCAATTTTTCTTTTCAAATCTCATCTCTCCTTATAGGTTATATATTTTGCTATTCTCTTATGAAATTAGACAGAATAACACAAATCGTAATAGGGGAAATTACCTCCTAATTTACGATACTACATAATTCTGTGTAATATTTTGTAAAACCTCCTTGTGTTTTGAAGAATCAGAAAATTAAACTCGACAAAAACACCACTTTTTCAAGTGGTGTAAGGAAATAAGCGTATGAATAATAAATTTAAAGGTTAAAAATGAGTATCAAGTCCCACAAAAAGTACGATAAGGACGATTCGTCGGCACAGGTGGAACGCAGTATTTTTCTTGCTCTGTAGAATACGCATAAGGGTTTGATAAAGCTTCAAGAAGCTTCTCCATTACGCTATAGTCGTCATCTGTAACAGCTGCTTCTAGCGCTTCTTCCACTCTGTGGTTCCTCGGGATGATTGATGGGTTGTTATTTTTCATCATCTCATAGGCGTTTTCTTTTGATTCGTCTTGCTTTTCTAATCGAGATTGCCATAATCCGTACCATTCTTTAAATTCTGGACTTTCGAAGAGAGGGGTATCTTTTAATGTATCGAGAGTTAATGAACGGAATGTATTTGTGTAATCCGCGTTATATTTCTCCATCATTTTTAAAAGTTTCTCAATAAGTGCTTTGTCTTGTTCGTCTTCGTTAAATAGTCCTAATTTCTTTTTCATGCCAAGGAACCAATTGTTTTCATACTGTGCGCTAAATTTTGAAATTTCGTCTTGAGCAATCTTTAATGCTTCTTCTTCATCTTCATGTAGGATCGGTATTAAAGATTCAGCTAAACGAGCAAGATCCCAAGCAGCCATATATGGTTGGTTTCCATATGCATAACGGCCTTGTGTGTCAATAGAGCTAAATACGGTTCCTTGGTCGTAATTGTCCATAAAAGCACAAGGACCGTAATCAATCGTTTCGCCACTAATTGTTATGTTGTCAGTGTTCATTACGCCGTGGATAAATCCAACAAGTTGCCATTTTGCGATGAGACTTGCTTGTCTTTTAATGACTTCTTGTAGTAACGCAGTATATCGGTTTTCATGAGCTTCAATTTCTGGATAATGTCTTTTTATCGTATAGTCAGCTAGTGATTTTAGGTCCTCGATTGAGCCACGAGCTGCAGCATATTGAAATGTACCGACGCGTATATGGCTGCTTGCTACTCTAGTTAAAATTGCTCCAGGTAACTTTGTTTCACGATATGTTGGCTCACCAGTTGTGATGACCGCTAAACTACGAGTAGTCGGAATATCAAGTGCATACATTGCTTCGCTTATAATATATTCACGTAGCATCGGACCGAGTGCGGCACGACCATCTCCTCGGCGTGAATAGGGAGTAGGGCCAGAACCTTTCAGTTGAATATCAAAACGATCACCTGAAGGAGTAATTTGTTCACCTATTAAAAGGGCACGACCGTCACCTAACATATTAAAATGTCCGAATTGATGACCAGCATATGCTTGAGCTAATGGATGAGCACCTTCTGGGAGTGCGTTACCAGCAAAAATTGCTATTTCGGCTTCCTTCTTCAGTTCTTCAGGGTTAAAGCCAAGAGATATCGCTAGTGAATGATTTAGTTTAACTAGCTCCGGTGAACTTACGGGAGTAGGGGGGATTTCTGTATAAAATGATTGTGGTAAAGTAATATAACTATTATCTAAATTCCAACCTGTTTCATTATTTTTAGTCATTTTATCTCCTCCTTTTTGTATTTTTAGTTATATATTTGTACGTATGTATTCTTTGTAAAGTTAA
>NZ_BOQD01000233.1 GCF_018332515.1 Bacillus hominis
TAGTTAATTTCTCAATATAGTTTATGTATATAATTCCATTCAAAGATACATAATATCCACGTAACTATTTAAAAATACATCGTTTTTATATCTAAGTTCAAAAAGGAGCTATATAACATGGATAAAAAAAATCTATTAAGTCAACAACTTGATCATGTGTCATCAGATGCGCTGAATACTCCTAGTAAGGCCCAAGAGCAAATGCAAGAAACATCTCAGGGGACACATGATTCAAATAAAAAGGACAGTACTCAAGCTTTACATGGCGAAGATTTACCAATTTCAGACGTATATAGAACAACGAACAAACAGTAAATTTCAAAGGGAAAAATCTTAAGAACGAGTGAACTTAATTCTTTTCCCTTTTCCTATTTAAACTTTTATATGAAACCCGTACACATTTTTGACACATCCACTATCACAACATCCTGAAAATTCGTGATAATATTAATTTGTCGAATACGCCAAATTTCGACATTGCACGACAACAATATCTCCCTTATTGAATCCCTGTCCCCCAGGGATTTCTCCTTTTATTCATTATTTTTCGCTTCACTAAATTTTCATTCTTAACAAAATTCAATCCCTCTATTGAATAGACATGCCACAGTATCCTATTTTGATAAAACTATAAAACAAACAGACATACTTGCCACTAATAGTAGATTTTTTAACTTCAAATTTACTTTTTTTCTCGTATCTTTTTGTGAACATTAAAAATGAGCTCTATTTACATAGAGCTCATTCGTAATTTTATAGTTTGCTAGACTGTAGTCCTTGAATAAAGGGTACTACTTCAGGATTTACTAGTGACGATAAATCGCCTAACTCTTTTCCTAAGTAGGCTGCTTTAATAACACGTCGCATTACTTTAGAATTACGTGTTTTTGGTAAATCCTCCACAACGTGAATATCTTTTGGACATAATGCTTTTCCGATATGAGAATTTACTAAACTCATTAATTCTTTCTTTAATTCTGCTGTAAATATTACACCGTCTCGTAATACTACAAAGCAATGACAAACTTCACCTTTTACATCGTCAGGCACACCAATTGCTGCTGCTTCTATTACATTATTATGCTTTACAAGAATAGATTCATATTCAGCCGGGCCAATTCGTTTACCTGCAATATTTAACGTATCATCTGAACGTCCTGTTATGATATATTGTTCACCGTCATAAATAACCCAATCCCCATGAACCCATTTATTTTCAAAGCGTGACCAATAAGTATTTACATATCGCTCATCATCTTCCCAAAAACTTTTCGTCATACCTACCCAAGGTTTTTCTAAACATAATTCTCCGACTTCATCACGAATAGGTTTACCTTGATTATCAAGTACAATCGCTGCCATTCCTGGTAAAGATGCGTTAAAACTAATCGGTGCAATTGGCTTAATAAGGACGTTTCCAAAAATCCCTCCAGAAATTTCAGTTCCTCCTGAATAGTTACAGATTGGGACGTTTCCTTTTCCAACTGTTTCAAATAACCACATCCAAGGGTCTGGATTCCAAGGTTCTCCTGTTGATGCGAATACTTCTAAACTCTTGAGCGAGTGTTTATTTACATATTCATCACCTTTTGCCATTAACGCACGAATTAATGTTGGTGAAATACCGAGATGTGTAATTTCATATTTATCGACTGTCTCCCATAAGCGGTCTGCTTCTGGAAAGTCTGGGACACCTTCGTACATAACCATCGTTGCGCCATTAATTAAAGAGCCGAATAGTAAAAATGGTCCCATCATCCAGCCCATATCAGTTACCCATAATACGCGGTCGCCTTGTTTTATATTCATTCCAAATCCTGCATCAAATGCAGATTTTAGCGGAAAACCAGCATGTGTGTGTACTGTTCCTTTCGGCTTACCAGTTGTTCCTGATGTATAAATGAGCATTAATGGATCATCACTATGCATTTCCTCAGCATGTATAAATGGTTTTTCTTTTTCTAACGTACTCCATGAAAAATCGTAATTATGCGGTGTAAAATCATTTCCTGCATGCCGAACAATTACCACCTTTTCAACAGTTGGACAATGTTCACAAGCTTTATCTACTTCATCTTTTAAAGAAACAATTTTGCCTCGGCGTGAAAATCCATCTGCGGTAATAATCATTTTTGAACCCGCTGCTTGTACACGTGTCATTACTGCATCAGACGCAAAGCCTGAGAATATCGGTGAAATAATCGCTCCAATTTTCATTACTGCTAACATAGCAACAACTGTTTCAGGAATCATTGGCATATAAATTGTTACACGATCACCTTTCTCAATACCAGCGTGTTTCAAACCGTTCGCAACACGGCTTACCCAACTGTCAAGCTCTTCATATGTAAATGATTTAGAAGTTCCATTTTCCCCTTCGTACATAAGTGCTGGCTGTCTTTTCGTTTCGTCATCAGCAAGCCAGCGAGATAAAGCAGATTCTACAACGTTACAAGTGCCCCCAGTGTACCACTGTGCAAATGGTGTACCATTTCCTAAATCTAACACTTCTGTATATGGTTCCATCCACTGATAACCAACTGCTTTCTCAGCTTCTCCCCAAAACCACGCTGTTTCTTCAATTGACTTATTATAAAAAGCTTCGTAATCTTCATAGCCTAATGATTTCATCCAACTATATAAACGCGTTTTTTCTTTATACTCTTCTGTTGGAAACCAAACTGCTTGTTTCAATTTTTTCCCCTCCTTGACTTTTTGAGCAAGAAAGCCCTAAATAGGGCTTTTAAACTGGATATACAGGATGTTTACGATCCGTGAATACTTGATATTTACTCATATACATTTCGAATCGTCCTTTTAATTCTTCACGTAAGTTATTTGGATGAACAATACCATCAATCACCATCTCTGATGCTAAATGGTAAATATCAATATCTTTCTTATACTCTTCACGTTTTTCAGCAATGAAGCTTGCACGTTCTTCTTCTGGTAAAGCTGCAATCTTATTTGCATATACAGCATTGACCGCTGCTTCTGGACCCATTACTGCAATAGAAGCTGTTGGTAATGCTAAGCAGCAATCTGGTTCAAATGCTGGACCTGCCATAGCATATAAACCAGCTCCATACGCTTTTCGAACGACGATAGAAATTTTCGGTACAGTTGCTTCACTCATTGCAGAAATCATTTTTGCACCGTGACGAATAATTCCGGCACGTTCTACTTTCGTACCAATCATAAATCCAGGTACATCTGCAAGGAATAATAATGGAATATGGTATGCATCGCATAAATTTATAAACTTCGCTGCTTTATCAGCTGAATCGTGGAATAATACGCCGCCCTTCATACGCGGCTGATTTGCAATAATGCCAATTGGCTTACCATCAATACGTGCTAAACCTGTAATTAGCTCTTGAGCAAATAATTTTTTCACTTCAAAGAAAGAACCTTCATCAATAATTCTGTTAATGAGATCTTTCATATTGAAAGGAGCATTTTGATTTTCTGGAATGATTTGTTCTAACGTTTTATCGAACTGTTTCGGCTCTTGAGGTGTAATCAATGGAGTCTTTTCTAGGTAGTTACTTGGGAAATATGAAATGTATTGTCTTGCTTGCGTAATTGCATCTTCTTCTGTTTTACATAAAACATCTCCGCATCCTGATACTGAGCAATGCATACGTGCTCCGCCCATTTCTTCTAAAGTTACCTTCTCGCCGATAACCATTTCAGCCATACGAGGAGATCCTAAATACATAGATGCATTTCCTTCAACCATCATAACAACATCACAAAATGCTGGAATATACGCACCACCAGCCGCTGAAGGTCCAAATAACAAACAAATTTGCGGAACTTTACCTGATAATTTCACTTGATTATAAAAGATTCTTCCTGCACCGCGGCGCCCAGGGAACATTTCAACTTGATCTGTAATACGTGCCCCAGCAGAGTCAACTAAATAAAATAACGGTACACGTAATTTCTCAGCCGTTTCTTGAATACGTAAAATCTTTTCAACTGTACGTGATCCCCATGATCCAGCCTTAACTGTTGAATCATTTGCCATTACGCACGCAGTACGACCATGTATTTTACCAGTTGCAGTTACAACACCATCAGCTGGTAATCCTGTTTGTTCACAATTTGCAAATAATGCATCTTCTACATATTCACCATTATCAAATAAAAGAGCTAAACGATCTCGAACAAAAAGTTTTCCTTTTGCTTTGTTTTGTTCATGATATTTCGGTGCCCCACCTTGCTTAATTGTTTCAACTCGTTCTTCAAATGAATTAGATTGTTGTTTTTGGTCTAACATACTTACTCCCCCTTATACATTGGTTTGCGTTTTTCCTTGAATGCCTGTAATCCTTCTAATCTATCTTTCGTATGGATTACGCCCTCATACGCTTGTTTTTCCATTTGTAATCCGGTATGTAAATCTACTTGAATACCATTTGAAATTGCTTCTTTTGCTAATCGAATGGCAATTGGACCATTATTAGCAATTCGATCTGCAATTTCAATTGCTTTCTCTTCTAGTAAATCAGCTGGTACTACGAATTCTACTAAACCATATTCTTTCGCTTCTTGCGCCGAAATACGTCTTCCTGTATAAATTAATTCTTTCGCTCTACCAACTCCAATTAATCTAGGTAAGCGCTGAGTACCACCTGCCCCAGGTATAATTGCAAGGGAAGTTTCAGTAAGTCCTAGACTTGCAGTGTCAGAAGCAATTCTAAAATCACAAGCTAAGCTTAATTCAGTACCTCCACCAAGTGCGATTCCATTAATAGCAGCGATAACTGGTTGTGGTAATTGTTCAACCATCTCCATAGTAGAACGAATCATACCCACAGCATGGCGAACTTGTTCTTCATTCATGCCAGCTCGCTCTTTTAAATCAGCACCAGCGCAAAAAGCTTTTTCACCAGCCCCTGTTAAAATAACAACGCGCGTATTTGATTCTTCGTTTATTTGAGTTAATATAGTTTGTAATTCTTCTAATAATGCCAAAGATAATGAGTTTGCTTGTCGTTCACGATTTAACGAAATCTTTACAACGTGCGGTGTAACATAGTCAACGGAAATGTTTTGTAATTGTAGCATCTTCTCACCTACTTATCGTTTTATGTTGAAGCGCTCTATACACATGACTCGGTAATTGGATATTTAACTTACTTTGAATAAATTGACTAGCTCTCAATAACTTTTCTTCGTCTATATTTGTTTGGATACCTAACTTATGGAGCATATGTACTAAGTCATCAGTAGCAACATTGCCCGATGCTCCTGGTGCATAAGGACATCCTCCTAGTCCACCACAAGAACTATCAAACGTTGTAATACCATGTTCTAAAGACTTAACTACGTTTGCAAGTGCCATTCCATACGTATTATGAAAATGCATCGCAAACTGAGAAGCATCGTATTTTTTTAATAAATGCTCTAATACTTGCTCTACTTGTAACGGATTTGCTACACCGATTGTATCCCCGAGAGAGATTTCATAAATGCCGTATGAAAATAGTTGATTACATATTTCGTCAACTGCTGCGACACTTATATCTCCTTCATAAGGACATCCAAATACAGTAGAAACATAGCCCCTTACCTTTTTCCCTTCGAATGTTGCCTGTTTTGTTATATCTTCAATGACAGCCAATGCTTCTTTAACTGATTTATTAATATTACTTTTATTATGAGACTCACTTGCTGATAAAAAAACATTCACCTCATCTACATTTTGCAAAAAAGCTCGTTCCAAACCATTTTGATTTGGAACAAGCGCTGCATATGTAACATTTGGATCCCTTTTTAGCTCAGAAAACACATCACTTGCATCTGCTAATGCAGGAACCCATTTAGGGTGAACGAATGAGGAAACTTCAACGTACGATAATCCCGCTTCTGTAAGTAGTTGAATCCATTTTACTTTATCTTTTGTGCCAACAATCTTTTTTTCATTCTGTAAGCCATCACGTGGCCCGACTTCTTTAATGACAGCAAAATTAGGTAGTTTCAATTCGCTTCCCCCTATATCTCCCTATTCAATTTCTAGTAATACATCTCCTTCATTTACAAAATCGCCTTCTTGTACGTTAATTTTCATAACGGTTCCGGCTTCTTCTGAAATGATTGGAATTTCCATTTTCATAGATTCCAAAATGACGACATCCTGCTCTTCCTCTACTGTGTCTCCTACTCCTACAACAATTTTCCAAACATTTCCTGCCATCGATGCATATACTTTCGTCATCATTTTTTCCCCCTTAATATTCATAACTCTTATTTTTTAACAAGTTGTTTCGTTACGAAACTCGTTGTATAAATACCACTTTTGAACACATCGTCTTCTAATACTTGTAGTAGCATCGATGTATTCGTTTTAATACCTTCTACTTTTAACTCTTGCAACGCATCCTGTAATTTTGAAATCGCTTCTTCACGAGTTTCTCCATGAGCGATTACTTTCGCAATCATTGGATCATAGAAAGGTGTAATCGTTACTTGATTCTCTAAGAAGTGATCGATACGTACATTTGACGGTAATGTTAAATCTGTAATTTTCCCAGGTGATGGGAAGAAAGTTTTCGGATCTTCTGCATAAATACGAGCCTCGATGGCATGACCACTACGTTTTACATCATCTTGTGTAAATGATAGTTTCTCACCATATGCGATAAGTAATTGTTGTTCAACAAGGTCTAACCCAGTAATTTCTTCTGTAACCGGATGTTCTACTTGTAATCTCGTATTCATTTCTAAGAAATAAAAGTTCTTTTGATCATCTACAAGAAACTCAACTGTACCAGCATTCGTATAACCAAGAGCTTTAGCAGCTTGTACAGCAACTTCTCCCATCGCTTTTCGTGTGCCTTCATCTAAAAATGGTGAAGGAGCTTCTTCAATCACTTTTTGGTTTCGGCGCTGTACTGAACATTCTCGTTCCCATAAATACACTGTATTACCATGTGTATCTGCTAAAAGCTGAATTTCAATATGGTGTGCATCAGCTATATAGCGCTCTAAGTACATTTCTCCGTTACCGAAGAAATTTTGTGCTCTTGTTTTGTTACTTTCAAATGCTTTGGTGAGCGTTTGCTCAGTTTCCATCAACTGCATTCCAATGCCTCCGCCGCCCGCGGATGCCTTAAGCATTAATGGATAACCAATTTGTTTTGCAATTTCAATTGCTTCTTCAGCAGTTTCAATATTTGTAGTAATACCTGGAACTACTGGTACATCTGCTGCTTGCATTGCTATACGTGATTCAATTTTACTTCCCATCTTAGTAATGATTTCTTCTGAAGGACCGATAAATACGATTCCTTCTTCTTTACAGCGAATCGGAAAAGATGGATTCTCTGATAATAATCCGTACCCCGGATGGATTGCTTCAGCATTTGTTTTCTTAGCAATTTCAATAATTTTTTCAAGGTTTAAATAGCTTTCTTGGACACGTGGGCCACCTACTAAGTAAGATTCATTTGCCATTTTTACATGAAGGGCATTTTCATCAGCCTCAGAATAAATAGCAACAGTGCGGATGCCAAGTTTTTGACAAGTTTTCATAATACGAACTGCGATTTCCCCGCGATTAGCAATTAATATTTTTTGAAACATAGTGATTCCTCCTTTTTATCTACATCCTAAATGTCTTGCAATTACGAGACGTTGAATTTCAGAAGTTCCTTCACCAATTTCTAAAAGTTTTGCATCACGAATATATCGTTCAACTTCATATTCACGCATGTAGCCATATCCACCATGAATTTGTACTGCATGATTCGCAATACGACTAGCTGCTTCAGATGCAAACAACTTTGCCATAGCCGCTTCTTTACCGAAAGGTTTATCATTATCTTTTAACCAAGCTGCTTTATGTACTAAATTACGCGCTAATTCCACTTCAGTCGCCATATCAGCCAATTTAAATTGAATCGCTTGGAAATTAGAAATCGTTTTTCCAAATTGTTGACGTTCTTTCGCATATTGCAATGCACGTTCAAATGCAGATTGTGCAATACCTACTGCTAATGCTGCGATTGAAATACGTCCTCCATCAAGTGTATATAAGAATTGTTTAAATCCTTTATTTACATCACCAAGAATATTTTCTTTCGGTACACGCACACCATCAAGTACGATTTCACAAGTATTAGAAGCACGAACACCCATCTTATCGTAAGGGCTTGAAATCGTTAACCCTTCACTAGTAGTCGGTACGATAAATGCAGAAATACGTTTCCTACCATTGTCTTCAACACCGTTGATAGCGGTTACAATAATTGTATTTGCATACTCTGCATTTGTGATCCAACACTTTTCGCCACTAATCACATATTCATCGCCATCTAAAATTGCTTTCGTTTGTGTGCCCCCTGCATCAGATCCAGCGTTTGGCTCTGTTAATCCGAAAGCACCTAATGTTTTACCTGATGCCATTGGAACTAAATACTTTTGTTTTTGTTCTTCTGTACCGAAATAATAAATTGGAGAAGCACCTAATGAAATTGTTGCAGCGTAACTTAAGCCTGTACCACCACAAGCGCGACCAATTTCTTCAACTGCTAACGCGTACGATACTGTATCGCCACCTGAACCTCCATACTCTTCCGGGAATGGGATGCCTAATAATCCTAGTTCGCCCATTTTTTGAAATGTTTCATATGGAAATTCCGCAGTTTTGTCATAATATACAGCTTTCGGTGCGATTTCCTTTTCAGCAAAGTCACGTACCATTTCTTTAATCATTTGTTTTTCGCGAGTTAGAGTAAATTCCATTCCGCTACACACCCCTTATCGAATATTGAGTTTCGACAGCATGCGAGTTTGTACTACAAACATTACTTCTTAAAAGACAAAAATATTAGTTAGACAATTGCTATAATTCTGTCATAACTTAATTTTAAAACAGATTCTGTACTATTGCACAAAAAAATTCCTACATTGTTCTACAACAACATAGGATATTTCGTGTCGAATTATGTATTTTTTTGTTTAATAATATCTTTATCTTTTCCTAAATCAGAAATTTTCACTATCGTTTCAGGGGATGGTTCGAAATATGTTTGTTTTATTACATAGTTTTCATCAAATCGCATTGCCCACGATTTTAAAATAGTAATCAAACGACTAAGTGTTTTTCTCTTCCCTGCATATTTATGAACTACCTCTAGCAATGCTCATGCTATTTTTAAACTGTGTTTTATAATACCCGAAAATATGCTCACATACATTTCAATTTGATAAATAGCGCGGCGTATGCATTAATAACTAATTAAAAATCTTCCCATGATTTTCAAACACTACCTTTTACGTTAGTAACATTACATCCTAATTCTTTATCTTTCACTTTGTTATAGGATCTTTAATCAAGTTATAAATTTAAATGGCATTCATATTTCAATTAATTTTTAACGTTTTAAAATGTGCGATTGTTAAAAGGCTTTTAAAGAAATGTTCCCGAATAATAAAATTCGACAATC
>NZ_BOQD01000234.1 GCF_018332515.1 Bacillus hominis
AAATGCGGATTTACAACGTTAAGGAATTCAATATAAAAAAGCCTAATTTCTCGGTGTTGCAAGAGCTTAGGCCTTTTTAAAAAACTATAAATACCGTTTGAATTAATATTAGGATCCATCTTGGTACTTCAACTTTCCGGAGTTAACTAAATTAACTTTAACTTTTAAATTCTTTATACTGTGTTCATTTAAGTAAAACGAGTCTGTTTTTACTTCTTCTTTCCATTTTCTTGGATTCTGACGGTATAATGATTCACCTAATTTGTAGATATCTGCATTTATTTCTATTCCTTTTTCAAAGGATTTTAGAATTTCTAATTTGATAATATCTTCAGTTTTTGTAATCAACTCTTTATCACTAATTTCCTTGATCTTCTCATTTATTCCAGCTTGAACTTCAACTCGAATATTAAAAAGTATGGGCTTACTACTCATAATAGGGGAAATTGTAATCTTAGGTTTCTCTATCACTACGGAAACAACAGCGCTATCATTCTCAATAATCCACACAGGAGATCGAACGTTTTTTTCATCCATCCATCTTAGACCGTTTAAATCAGTCTCAGAAAGCCATCCTTCTAGGCGATTATTCCTTACAAAGAACGCTCCATCATTTCTTAATAATGGTGCTTTTTTGGATTCTTCTTTCCAATTTTCTGTTGAAATTTTAAGTGATGGGATATAAGCAGTTTGCCCCATCGGATCACTATCTCTAATAAATTGATAAAATTGTTTAGGTTGTATGTAAGACCGTTGTTTATACCTTTCCTTTGGTTCATGGAGAATGGTAGACAACCCCGATAATGTAAAAAAGGCTTTTGTTTTAAGTATATCATCAATGGGTTCCTTTGTAGCGTATAAGAGAATATTATAGCGTATTTCTCGGTACCGATTAATAAAATCAATAGAGTCTTTAATATCTTGTCTGAGCAGTCTTTCGCTTAATATTATTGTAGATACATGTCCCCAAAAAAGTCTTTGTTGAGCATCCTTATATAATTGATTTAATGCTTCCGTAATGGTAAAACCTTCACCTCTTCCTATCCACACTGGTGGTTGTTTATCAGGTCTAGCCCCCTCTAACTTAGCAACGTTAGAAAAGTCAAGTAACTGAGCATAAGCTATATATTTTCCTTCTTTAAAATCTATACCAAGAGCTGCAACATAATAAATATCTTGAACTTCTTTAATATTCCAACATCCAGATAACATTGCACTAGTGATAAGCATCATAATTATTAGTTTTATTTTGTGCAGCTTCACTGTTTTCCTTCTCCTTCGTCCGTTTTAGAACTATCATTGGTTCGGAGATAATCAACTCTATGTCTATAACTTCTCCACGGTAAACGAAACAATCCCTTGAAAAAATCTGAACTAGATTTTGGGAAAACTAAAGCTAAGTAAGGGATTCCAAAGGAACGTAATCTTGAGATATAAAGAACGATTACGAATCCGGCAAGCATAAATCCATATAACCCCATCAAAATTGAACATAATAGTACAAACCCTCTGAGTATGGATACTGCTCCTGCTAATATTTGGTTTACTAAGGTATATCCCGCAATAGCAGATAAAGCAGTAATAACAATGACAGAAGGGGAGATAAAACCCGAACGGATTGCAGCATCCCCAATGATTAGTCCGCCTACCACTGAAAGGGTTTGACCAAGGGGGGAGGGTAATCTTTGACCGGCTTCACGGAACATCTCAAAAAGGAACAAAACAATTATAAGCTCAAGTGGTGCTGGAAATGGTAGACCTGATCTTGCAACAGTCACAGTCGCAAGAAGAGGGAAAGGAATTTGATCTTGGTGATAAGCAAGTAATGCCATCCAAAATCCGGGTAGGAAGACAGCTAAAAGAAATCCTATCCACCGATAAAAGCGTGCAAATGATACAGTTAGAAAATTAAAGTGGGAATCTTCTGCAGCTTTTATTAGGGGTACCGCCACATGCCCATCAACTTA
>NZ_BOQD01000235.1 GCF_018332515.1 Bacillus hominis
TAACTGGATTTTTGTTTATAAAAAACATAATAATTTACTAGATTTTGTATTTTGTGTAAGATAATAAAGAATATTCGATTAATAATTAAAGGAAGAGATATAAATGAAGCTGCCACTATTGCAAGTAGAGACAGAGAGACTTATTATCCGTCCATTTCAAAAAGAGGATTATGAAAGTTGGTTAGATGGATTCAATAAGAGGTTACCATCTCAATATAAATACGATGATGGCTATCATGACATGTCGTCTTCAACAAAAGAATGGTTCACGGAATGGATAAGAGGATTTGATGAGGCGGCACGACGGGATGAAATGTACGTTCTAGGTATTTTTCAGAAAGAGGATGGCGCCAATATTGGAAAGCTAGAACTTATAAAAATTTTACGAATGGACTATCAATGGGCGATGATGGGCTACTCTATTCATAATCAATATTGGAAAAATGGATACGGAGCAGAAAGTGTAATAGCTGCGCTGCCATTATTTTTTAATAGCCTTCAATTTCATAGAATTGAATTACATATACATATCGATAATGAGCCATCCGTTCGTCTTGCAGAAAGAGCAGGTTTTTCATTTGAATGTAAGAGAGAAGCATTTTCTCAGGAGAATGGTAAGTGGGCAGATTTTCTTATTTATTATAAAAATAAGGAGATGGATATATGAGGGTACTTATTACAGGTGGAAATCGTGGATTAGGGCTAGAGTTAGTAAAAATATTTCATGAAAATGGACATATTGTTTATCCGCTAGTTAGAAGTGAGGAATCGATAGAACAATTAAAACAGATGTGTACCTCTAGATGTTTTCCTATATTAGCAGATTTATCAGCTGATGATAGTACTGAACGTATTAAGGAGCAGCTTGAGAAATATACGGAGCATATCGATTTAGTTATAAATAACGCTGGAATACCTGGAAAGGAAACCGAGATTTTACGGACAAATTCAGAAGAGTTAACAGAACTATTTAATGTTCATTGCTTAGGAGTTATTCGAGCTGTAAAAGGTACATATGTGGCTTTAACTAAGTCGAATCAACCAAGAATAATAAATGTATCCTCTCGTTTAGGTTCATTACATAAAATGGCCGGAAAAGAATTTCCGCAAGGGCAGTTCTCATATTCATATCGGATCGCAAAAGCTGCACAAAATATGTTAACGCTCTGCTTACAACAGGAGTTTGAGAATGAAGGAATTGGTGTAACCGCAATTCACCCTGGGAAGTTAAAGACTGACATTGGTGCTTTTGATGCGAATATGACTCCTGCGGAAGGAGCACAAATTATATATGATTGGGTAATAGATTCAAATGAGGATGTGTCAGGGAAGTTTATTGAGCCGGGTGTAGGGGAATTGAAGTGGTAAAGTACGATCTTACAACCATTCAAAATATATTTGGACCTTCAAAAAAATTTTAAAAGAGGATTAGGGGATATGAGAATGAAAAAAGTAAACGTAGTCCATTATGATGCATTTAGTAATAAACCGAACATGGGAAATCCAGCAGGTATTGTATTAGAAGGAGATGGATTAGCGGAAGAGGAAATGCAACTCATTGCTGAAAAGGTTGGATTTAACGAAACAGCTTTTGTTCTTTCTTCAGAAGTAGCAGATGTAAGAATTCGCTATTTTACGCCTGGTCATGAAAATGATTTATGTGGTCATGCGACAGTAGGGACTATATATGCACTTCATGAAAGAGGATTATTAGAAGGGAAACACAATTTAACAATTGAAACGAAGGCAGGGGTTTTGCCAATACATATAGGTGCGAATAAAAGCGGGGAAACTTTTATTAAAATGAGACAAGCAACACCGCGGTTTCAAAATTTTACAGGTTCCAAAGAGGCATTAGCTCACAGTATTGGTCTTGAAGTGAATGATTTAGATGAAAATTTACCGATTGTATATGGAAGTACTGGTATTTGGACTTTAATTGTACCTATTAAAAAAATTGATGCATGTGAAAGAATGAAACCTAATAATAATGAATTTCCATCGGTGCTAAAAGAAATGCCAAAGGTTGCGATCCATCCACTTTGCTTGGAAACGTATGATGCAGAAGCAAAAATGCACGGTCGTCATTTCTCATCACCTTATTCTGGAACAATAGAAGATCCAGTGACAGGAACAGCTTCAGGTGTAATGGGAGCGTATTATGCGACGTATTTGGAGAAAGATTTTGATCATGAATTGGAGTTAATCATTGAGCAAGGACAGGAAATGAATAAAGATGGTCGTTTAACGGTTTATGTAACGAAAGATGTAGAAGATGGGAAGTTACAAATTGATATTGCTGGAACAGCGGTATATGTGAAAGAGTTTGAAATTTCAATATAAAAGAATAAAGCCCAGCACATAGCTGGGACTTCTCTCTATCTGTTCAATACTTCAATATACGAAGCATCTCCAGCTGTTCTAATAGTAGAGCGGAAATTATTATGTTCTAAAGTTTCAGCAACTTGTTTTAATTGCTGTGCATCATCATGATGAATAAGTAAGCTGTCGGAACCACTTTCTTCTATATGAATATGCTCAACATTTCCAATCGCTTCATGTATAGCTTTTAAAAATTCAGGTTTCATATTGTCCTCCTATATGTATGTAACGTCGTTAAATAGTATTTCCTTATTTTTGAAATATAAAAGTAGAAGAAAGGAGAAATGAAAATGAATATAACACAGTTTAAAGAACATATTACATCACTTTTTGAAGAGCATCTTAATAAATACGGTGATGACGAGTATGGCTTCACTCACCTTAGTAAAGAGGAATTTCACAAAATAGGTTACACAACAAATTTGACGCTAGAGACGATTGAAGAAGCATATCGAAATGGGGTTGATATGATAGTTACACATCATGCGCCGTGGAGTTTTTTATTCGGTATGGAAGAGGCTTGTATTGAGAAATTAAAAGAATATGAAATGAATCATTTTTGGATTCATTTGCCGTTAGATTTTGTAAAGTTTGGCACATGTACGTCGTTGTTTAATGAAATTGGGATAGATACAATACTGGAATATTCCACGTATGAAAAAGAAGAGCTACCGGGAATAGGAGAATATAAAGAAGCGATTCCATTTTTAAACTTAGTTGGAAAACTTGAAGAGAGAATGGAAGAGAAAGTGAAGAGCTGGAAAAATCATGACAGACCAGTGAAACGGATTGCGATTTTAACGGGTGCAGGGAATAATACAAATTTGATTGAGCGTGCGCTAGAAAAAGGTTGTGATACGTACATAACAGGAGAAAAAACATTATATACAGTGCATCATGCGAAATTTAAAGGCATTAACTTAATTGTAGGTAGTCATACGTTTACAGAAGTGTTTGGTGTAGAAAGTTTGGCTCGTAAGTTAAAAGAAAGAGATAATTCAATAGAAATTACTAGATTAAATGAAGATCATTTGGAGTGATGAAAATGGTCACGATATATGCAACTTATGGAGAAGAAAAAGTGAAGTTAACATGGAAAAGAGATTGTACATTACCAGAGTACGAGAAGATTACGAGTGTGCATGGCTTTTGTTTTTATGAAGATAAAGTGTTGCTCATTGATCATCAAAATCGCGGTTGGGACTTTCCAGGTGGACATATAGAAAAAGGAGAACTACCAGAAGAGTGTTTTAAAAGAGAGGCGTGGGAGGAGGGTTACGTAAAAGGAGAATGTACTTTATTTGGATATATTATCGTTGACCATAGTGATAATCCAAATTGGAATGAAAATAGTCCGTATCCAAAAGTAGGGTATCAGCCGTTCTACCGGATGGAAATTAATGAAGTGCATAAGTTTGACGGTGAGTATGAATCCGATAAAAGGATGTTTGTTAGAGTAGAAGAGAGTGCAGCGTATCATTATAAATGGAATGAATTATATGATGAAATATTGAAGGAAGCCGTTGCAGTAAAATAAAATTATTTTTGTTATATTAAGGTGTTGGGAGGATTTCCCTTGTGTTTGTCAAATGATAG
This sequence comes from Bacillus hominis, assembly GCF_018332515.1. Taxonomy (GTDB): domain Bacteria; phylum Bacillota; class Bacilli; order Bacillales; family Bacillaceae_G; genus Bacillus_A; species Bacillus_A hominis. Next base: position 3,979 of record NZ_BOQD01000235.1, read on the forward strand.
TAAAGTTGTCTTTTGAATTAAGGGAATATTCAGGGTATAAGGGTGAGGGAATGGACATTTCAGTAATCGCTGAAAAACTAGTTAATGAGAAGGTTATTTCACATTATCCGAAAAGCATGAAAGTGTTGAACGGAGGAACGACAAGTACAGTATATTTGTTGGACGCGAAATACGTTGTAAAGCTGAATGAATCAGAAGTGATACGTGAAGAAGCTGATTTTCTTTCTTTTTATGAAGGGAATACTTTATTTTCAAAGCTTTTGTATAAGGAACCTGTAAATAGATATATTGTGTATTCATTCCTCGAAGGGAGTACTTCGTGCGAACGTGGATATAAACGAATTACGCTTAGTACACTTGTAAAGGAAGCTATTAATAAGTATGAAATAGTTTCAGATATAGATGGATGGGGATGGAAAGAAAGTCCGGTTCAATCTTGGAATGAATTTTTAACAACAAATGTGATAGAAGCTTATGAAAACCTAAAACCATATATAAGTGATGAAGAGTATAGAACTGTTCTTAAGCTTACAAATAGTCCAAATAAGGGGACTGGAATAAATAAGCCATTTTTATTGCATGGTGATCTTGGATTCCATAACTTTATATTTCAAAAGAATAAGTTAACGGGTGTGATAGATCCTTTACCAGTCTTAGGAGATCCTATATACGATTTAATTTACGCGTTCTGTTCAACTCCGGAAGATTTAATGAAAGAAACAATTGATTATGTGATGAAACAATGTGTATTTCATAAAAAAGAACGAGATTTATATGAGGAAATAATTATAGGTTTATTTTTGCGTATAGATACGTGTTTAAGACACCACCCGAAAGATTTAGAAGATTACTTAGTAGCTTGGCGTTATTGGATGGACGAAATTGAGATGAATTTATAGAACGAATATTTTGGGGAGATAGTGAAATGAACATTTCAGAAGCAAAAAGAGATTTAGCACAAAAAACGAAGAAGGGATTTCCCGTTATAATAGCTGGTCTTTTATTTTGGATTGTAGCGAGCATAACTGGTGTTCTTCTTTCTGAAAAACAAGTTGTGTGGGTGTATTTAATTGGTATGGGATGTGTGTTTCCTTGCGGCTTAATGATAGCTGCTATATTGAAAATTGATATGTTTGCGAAAGGAAATCCGCTAGGGACTTTAGCGGGAGTAATTGGTGGGATAAATGTATTAAATATTCCGCTTGTATTACTTGCCTATTTTCAATTTCTAGAATGGTTACCTTTTGTAGTAGCGATGTTAATAGGAGTTCATTTTGTACCGTACGTATGGATTTATGAAAGTAAAAGTTATGGGTTTTTATCAGTAGGAACTGTATTAGTAACGTCAGTATGTGGGATTCTTTTTGCGGAAAAAGGATTTATCGTAATTCCTATGGTGGTTACAGTTGTTTACTTTATTACTCTTATAAGCGTATCGCTTGAAAATAAAAAAGCAGAAAATAATCAACAAATATCGGCTTAATAAAAAATAAAAGGATAGGAGAAAAACGATGAACAATTTCGTTTGTACAACGTGTGGCGTGCAGTATGCAGCGAGTGTGGAAGAACCGGTAAGTTGTCATATTTGTGATGAAGAGAGGCAATATGTTAATCCGAAAGGCCAGTCTTGGACGACTTTAGAAAACTTGCAAACGAGTGATGCGTATAAAAATGAAATTATCGAAGAAGAAAAAGGACTGTATAGTTTTACAACTAAACCAGGATTTGCGATCGGTCAGACGGCATTTGTAGTGAAAACAGAGTCATATAGTTTACTATGGGACTGTATTACTTATTTAGATGAAACGACAATTGCGAAAATAAAAGAGCTTGGCGGATTAGATGCAATTGCATTATCTCACCCGCATTATTACTCAACGCAAGTAGAATGGGCAGAGACATTTGATGTACCCATTTATATACACGAAGACGATAAAGAGTGGGTAATGCGTCCGAGTAGTCGTATTATATATTGGTCTGGGGAGTCTTTACAATTAGCTGATGGATTGGTCATTCATCGTTTAGGAGGCCATTTTAAAGGAGGATCTGTCTTACATTGGGAAGAAGGTAATGATGGAAAAGGAATTTTGTTAACAGGTGATATCATTCAAGTTGTAGCGGATCAACAATGGGTGAGTTTCATGTACAGCTATCCAAACTTAATTCCATTACCAGCACGGAAAGTGGAGGAAATGGCGAATCGAGTGAAGCCGTTACAGTTTAATCGTTTATATAATGCTTTTCACCGAGTAGTAAAAGAAAATGCAAATGAGGCAGTTGAACGTTCTGCTGAAAGATATATGAAAGCGATAGAAGGAAAGTTGTTTCATACGTAAAAGGAGAGTTAGCTTTATGAAAACTTTAGTATGCTTCGGAGATAGTATTACAGCTGATGAAACATTTTTTGGTGGAACGCCAAGGTTAACACCACGTTTGCAAGAGATGTTTCCAAATTGGAAAGTGGTTAATGCAGGTGTTCCGGGTGATAATACGTTCGATGCACTACAAAGGATTGAAGAGGATGTATTATCACATGAACCAGACTTTGTAACAGTTTTTCTTGGTACGAATGATGCAGTTTCTTTTGCTCAAGTGCCATTACAAGCATATAAAGAAAACTTAGAGAAAATTGTAAGCACGATTTCACCAGAAAAAGTATTACTTATTAGTCCGGCGCCAGTTGATGAAGAAAGACAACGTAATAGAACGAATGAAGTACTTGGCCAGTATGCAGAAGTTGTAGAGGAAGTAGCGAAGCAAACCGGGAGCCATTTTCTAAATTTGTATGCTGAGATGATTCAGGAAGAAAATTATAAAATATTCGTAGAAGATGAAGAAAAAGATGGTTTGCATTTTGGGCTAGAAGGCTATGAGTATGTAGCGAAGTTAATTGGTGAAAAGTTAAAAGGGATTTTATAAAAAAGCAAAGCGATATCGCTTTGCTTTTCATCGTTTTTTTAAAGGTGGATCAATCTAGAAATGCTTGTTGCAATGCTTTCAGTCCATCGCTGTAGATGCCATGAAACAGATTAATTGCCTCTTCATCACTAACCCCTACAGGAGTGAAAGTACCAGACCACTCTACTAATGATGTGTTATTTTCAGTACCTTCTTTAACCTGGATTGTGGATAGATAATTATTGACTGGGAATGGTGCATTCATAATTGAATACGTGTAGTAGTGTTCCTTATCATTGAATACTTCTAGGCGCTCTATAATCGTATCACCATCTGGATTAGCTAGATGACGTACGCGTCCACCTTCAGTTACTTTGCTGCTAGGTATATAAGGTAACCAGTCTGGAAGGGAGTTAAAACCTCCGATTAATTGCCATACTTGTTCAGGTGAAGCAAAAACTGTCATAGATGTAGTAGTATGTGCCATATTTATTAGACTCCTTTTTATCCCGCTATTTGCAGGGAAATAATCAGTGGGGGATGAAGAAAACCCCCACTGATTAAAGTTTCACTTTATTATTCATCAGCTGTAATAAGCATGGATGTGTTCCCGTTTTTTTCAAGATGAACTTCTCCCCAAGTACAGAGGGAATCGAGTATGGCTCCTAAAGACGAACCGTAATCCGTTAAAGAATACTCTACTTTCGGTGGCACTTGGTCATATACTTTTCTTTGGATTACATCGTCTTCTTCTAATTCACGTAATTGCTGTGTTAGCATCTTTTGTGTAATACCAGGCATTAAACGTTTTAATTCGCTCGTTCTTTTTGTTCCTTTCTTTAAATGACAAAGGATAACAACTTTCCACTTTCCACCAATAACTTCTAAAGTCGCTTCTACAGGAATATTGTATGTCTTCATTAAAAAACCTCCTTTGATGAATTTAGATTTCAGTTTTGGGGCCACATACGTTTTCGTACTAAAATATTTCTTTTTAGTGCCTATAAAACTTTAAAGTGCGTACTATTTATTGTACTAAATATATTTCATAATAACCGATGTAAGAGGGAAGTAAGCAGAACTGTACTAGAAAGTTTATATGTTACTTTTTAGTACCTATAACACTTTGAAGTGCGTACTTTTTATTATGCTAAATATATTCGATAATAGCACTTGTAAGCAAGAAATGAATAAAATGTACTGTAAAGTACATTGGGAAATGGTTAGCCATAACACTATGGGGATATTCACATAAAAGAAAACGATATGTTACGTTAATAGAATTAATCCAAGACTTAACAGTTGATTAATAGAACTGTAAAGTTTAAAATTACAGTACGCTTTTTAGAAGCGAGTTGTCATCGTCTGTAAAATGTAGTTTCAACAATTTTATAGAAGAAGCATTTTAAAAAGAAATGAATAGTAGAGATAAACGAAACATTGCCGAATAACTAACATTACGTAAATTTGATTCTAAACTGTAATTTTTTTTAATACATTTCATTAACCCATACTTGAAATAAGTGTACATTTGATAAAAAGCATTAAAGGAGTGTGTAAAATATGGTGATTCTATATACAACAGTAAGCTGTGGTTCATGCCGAAAAGCAAAAGCATGGCTTGAGGAGCATCAAATTGATTATATTGAAAAAAACATCGTATCAAATTCTATGACAGTTGATGAACTTAAATCAATTCTTCGTTTAACTGAAGAAGGGGCTACTGAAATTATTTCGACTAGATCCAAAATTTTTCAGGAATTAAATATAAATATTGAGGCGCTTTCGCTTAATGAATTTTATAAATTAATAATTGAACATCCACAAATGTTGCGTCGCCCAATTATGCTAGACGAAAAAAGATTACAGATTGGTTTTAACGAGGAAGAAATTCGTAAATTTTTACCACGCAGCGTTCGAACATTTTTGAACATTGAATTGCAAAAGTTGGCTAATTAATAAGTAATATTTCTTAAGGGAAATTTTTTGAAAGGAGGAAGTAGAAGATGATTGAAGTATGCGTTACAGTTAATTATAAAAATAGAAATTATCAAACAAATGTTATTGTGAGCAAAGATACGATCTGGACAAAAATTGAACAATTGGCAGAAGAACAAGTCAAGAAACAGTGGAATCTTTAAATTTATTTTACACTTAAAGAGCTAAATGAAGTAATGGAACATAGATGAGCTCGGATAGAATACAAAGAAATTTATTTCTTCATGGTAAGAATTATTTATATATTTTAACGTTTGACAAACTTATCTGTAATATTTATGGTTACAGTATGTTGAAAAGTGATTATTAATTTATATCGTAGGAGGAAGACTATGAACAGTGACTTTACCTTGGCTATTCACAGTTTAACTTATTTAGCTCTACAGCCAGACCGGATGTCAACAAGTAATGCTATTTCAGAAAGTGCCGGTGTTCACCCAGTACGCATCCGCAAAGTGCTAAGTTTGTTAAAAAAACATAAGTTTATACAATCAAAAGAGGGGACTGGTGGAGGATTTATTTTTGCTCGAGATTTAAGTGAAGTTAGTCTCTGGAATATTTATCAAATAACCTCAGAAGGTGCTTTGCAACCTAAATGTCCAGAATCGAATGACCAGTGTATTGTAGGTTCGAATATGCGAAAAGTCCTTTTTACTATTTTCTTAGGTGCTGAAGAACATCTAGGTGAATATTTAAAGAACTATACATTGAAAGAAGTTGTTGATCTTATTAATCAAGAACGATGAGCGGTTTGATTGTTATATAGCCGTGAAGTTCTTAACGCTTAAATGTAATAAAAAACAGTACAGTTTGGTTTTTATATCTTGTTTGCCGTCACTAAAAAATGAGAAGTTATTCTATTTTATTAATACTAAAATCATTTGTAAGAAGGTGAAAAAGTATGATGTCAAATAATAATCCTGTTTTAGAAGTAGGAGATTGGGTTCGAGGAATATCAAGGGAGGGTGAATTAATAACTGGTTATATTGAATCATTTGATACCCTAGGAGAATTAGTGAAGGTAATGGTTATTAGATGTGACAACGAGGACACAATAAGCAAAACAATTTCAATTTTAAGTAAACACGTTAAAAAACTCCCTGAATCAAAGGCAATAAACAAGGAGCAAATCCTTTTTCTGATAGATCTGGCATTAGTAACCGGAGATGAAGAATGGTTTATCGGGCTTTCTTCAAAATTAAACGCGATAAAAGAGCTAGTTAATTTTCACGACTAGCGACAAAAAAGCCACCTTTCACATAAGGTGGCTTTTTCGGTACTCACATGAGCAAAACTTAGTATCTTTTCACAAGTTCATTGTAGCGCTGTAAAAAATACAAACACCTTAATATATTTTAATTAGTCACGTCTAAATGGACCTTTTGGAGCAATAAGCTCTAAATTAGTACCATCTGGATCACGGAAGTAGGCAACTCCTGTACCAAATCCAGATTTTAAGCCATCTTCTTCTTGAAAGACAATTGGCGCACCATCTGGTTGTACCCCAATTGCTTTTAGACGTTCTACAGCGGCATCAATATCTTTTACTTCAAAACAAAGATGCATTGCGCTAATTTGATCATTTGAGTAACATGCTTTATCTGATTTAGGGACAATATATTCTAAAATGTCGATGTTCAAATTGTCTAAGTGAAGGTTGGCATATTTAATACGAGTATCTTCAAGTCCTTGGGTCTGCGCCATTCTCTTTCCGCCAATTTCATCGATGTTCGATACTTTTTTACCTGTTAATGCTTCATAAAAAACGATAGATTTTTCTAAATTACTTACAGTAATTCCAACGTGATTTACTTGCGAGAAGCCTGCTGTTTTTTCACTCATTTTTGTTGCCTCCTATTTTTTTAGGTGGTGTAATTGTGAAACTTATAAAAATGGACCTTAAATGATAACATGACAAACAAGTTTTCTTTGAAAATTTATTCTTTTCATCAATGTTTTACTGTAATTAAAATGAGCCTTTAATAAAAGTTCTATTCTTAGTCTTTTGTAACAAGATAGGAAAGAGTTTGTGCATGGAATATAAGAGTGTTTTTTGATCAGAAAAGAATCTAGTATCGGCTAGGTTCTTTTTATTTTTCGTTTGTCTTGATAAAAAAAATTGATGAAATTGGATTACAACCATTGAGCAAAAAAAGTTAGTTATTAAAAATATTATTCTTTAGTACATACATTTTTAATATGTTAAATATATTTCATAATAGTCTCTGTAAGAGGAGGATAAGTAGAAAAGCACTTTAAAGTACCTATAGCACTTTAAAGTGCGTACTTTTGATAACTTTGAATATCATTCATAATAGCACCTGTAAGAAGAAAGTAAGCTTTACGGTACTAGTTACTCGATGTTACAGCAGTTTATATTCAGATTGATTGAAAGGTTGTACTATATAGCCTAATAATTTCAAAAAATGCCGGTGGGGCATAAAACAGTTATGGAGGTTAAAGATATGAGTACTTCAAATTTGAGTGAAATAAGTAAACAAATTTTAATAGAGGAGGAAACACTTCAATTTTCCTCTTTTACAAATGAAGATGCTTTGCAACTAGGTTTATTTATCGTTGAAACAGCAAAGCGAGAGGGAAAATTGATTGCTGTTGATATAACGAAAAATGGTGTGCAATTATTTCATTTCAAGATGACAGGGACAAATGAGGAAAATACGAAATGGATTGAGCGTAAAAAACGAGTCGTTTCCCTGCATGATCATAGCTCGTATTATATGCAGATACAAAGTGAAATAACTGGAATCTCATATAATGAAAAATATCTTTTAGATACTTCGGAATACGCTGCGTTTGGTGGATGCTTTCCTATCAGAATAAAAAACGTAGGGGTTATTGGAATGATAACAGTTTCAGGATTACCACCAGAAGAAGATCACGAATTGGTAGTAAGAGCAGTTAAAAATCATTTGAACCAATAGTTGTAGCTAGTGAATAAATAATTAACTTTAGGGGGCAATACTATGCCATTAATTGAGCTAAATACTTGGCCGACCATGTCAACAGAAGAAAAAAAGGAATTCATTTATAATGTAACTGAACTTACAACAAAACTATTAAAAATTGTCCCTGACAAAATTCAAGTGTTGATAACTGAACTTGAGAAAGAAAATTGGGGGAAAGCTGGGGCTGTAGCAAGTGATGCTACCTTTGCTGAGAAAAGTAGAGTGTCCAATTGGGAGACAAAAGAGCCTTACAATACACTAGATAGTAACGTTGATGGAATGGCTATTATCAAGATTGATATATGGAATACATTTGATCAAGATACAAAGGATAAGTGGGTAAACGAGCTTACACAATTAACATCTAAATATACTCATGCACCTTTGGATAAAGTCCTTATTCTTATTCGTGAAATGATTCCAGGAAACTGGGGGCAAAGTGGTGTAACGGGAGCCGATAAAGAATTCCTTTCCAAAAGTCGTACATTTTAATCGTTAAATAAAAAGGCCTTTTTATCCCGCATTAACGGTCAGTAAAACTCCCACCTCAAAAACCAGCGAATGCAAGGAAGTTAGGTGGGAGATAACTGCCCGTAAATGCCCGATTGGTTCAACTAATAATCAGTGGGGATAGACAAAAACCCACTGATTAAAGTTTCACTTTATTTTAATATCGTTTATATTATGACTTTTGAATTGCTTTACGCTATGTAGAGAACTGATTCTAAAATAGTATTAAAGTTTGACATGTAATCATGCATTCTATAATATATGTGCTATAGCACATATATTATAGGTTATTTTGGAGGTGGCATATGGACTTATATGATTTAACAGGATATCTTGTTCATCGTACTG
>NZ_BOQD01000236.1 GCF_018332515.1 Bacillus hominis
CTTATATCAATAATTTTGTTAAATTTTAAACTGACTTGTATACAAATCAAAGTAGAATCCTTTCTTTTCCATTAGGAATTCATGATTTCCCCTCTCTAAAACACTACCATCTTTTATTACAAGTATTTGATCTGCTTTTTCAATCGTTTTGAGTCGGTGTGCAATTACAAAGCTCGTTCGCCCTCTCATTAAATTATTTAATCCGGCTTGAATTTGTAATTCTGTTCTCGTATCAATATTAGATGTGGCTTCGTCGAGAATTAATATATCTGCATCTGCTAAAATCGCTCGTGCAATCGCAAGGAGTTGCTTTTGTCCTTGACTTAAATTCGATCCTTCTGAAGCGATTTCTGTTTCATATTGATTCGGTAGATGCTTAATAAAAGAGTGTGCTGATGCAGCTTTTGCTGCTGCAACTACTTCTTCATCACTTGCATCTAAACGTCCATACCGAATATTATCCATAACCGTTCCTGCAAATAAATACGTATCCTGCAAGACAACTCCTACTTTACTTCGTAAGGAATTAATATCATAATCCTTTATATCTTTTCCATCAATGTTAATTTGTCCTTTTGGAATGTCATAAAAGCGAGTTAGCAAATTAATGATTGTCGTTTTTCCTGATCCAGTTGGACCGACTAAAGCGATTGTCTCCCCAGGATTCGCCTCGAGACTCACATCTTTTAAAATCGTTTTATTTTCCACGTATCCAAATGAAACTTTCTCAAGCGATACATTTCCTTGCAATTTTTGAACAACTAATGCATCTTTTTTGTTTTGAATTTCTGGTACTTCATCCATAATTTCAAAGACACGTTCTCCCCCAGCAACTGCCGCTTGAATCGTATTCATTAAAGTTGCAAATTGACTAAGTGGTCTTGAAAATTGTCGAGAATAATTAATAAAAGCTGCAATGACACCTACTGTTGTCATTCCGTTTAATACCATTACCGATCCAGTTCCAATTACAAGCCCCATTCCTAAGTTATTAATAAAGTTCATACTTGGAAAAATAAATGCTGAAAACGTTTCAGCTTTCGTTGCTGAAATTCTTAGCTGTTCGTTAATTTCATTAAAGTTATGTACAGTTTCTTTTTCTTTTCCGTATAACGTAGTTACATCTGCACCTGTAATAGCTTCCTCGATAAATCCATTTAATTTCCCTAAATCTTTTTGACGCTTCGCAAAGTTTTTGCCACTATAAGCAACTAGTTTTTTTGTAACGAAAAACATAATAGGTACTGTAATTAAAGTGACAATTGCTAAAATCCAATCTAATGAAAACATCGCAATTGTTACACCTATAAACGTTAACGCTGATGAAATAATTTGTACAACACTTTGTGTCAAAGCTTGATTTAAGTTATCAATATCATTTGTCACACGGCTCATTAAATCACCTTGAGAACGTACATCAAAGAATCGTAGAGAAAGTGTTTGTATTTTTTCGAAAATATCTTGTCTTATTTTTTGTATAGTCTTTAATGCAACATTAATCATTACAAATGTTTGTAACCAAGTTAACAATACGGTTATCCCATATATCACAATAAGTAACATGCACATTCTCGCTGTCCCGCTTAAATCCTTCGGTACAATGTATTCATCAATGATGACACCCATATAATATGGCCCAAGTAAACCGAGTAATGTCGTGATAAATACAAGAATAATAACGAACATAAGAGATACTTTTTGATACCCCATATAGTTCCATACTCGCATTATAGTTCCTTTAGTATTCTTTGCTTCTCCCTTTTTCGGATTGTTACGTCCACCTTTATTTCCAAATTGTCCTTGAAAATTACGCACGCTCTTCCCCTCCTTCTTGCTGCAGGTTACCACCTTGGGAAAGATAAATTTCCTGATACACTTCACAAGTTGCCAATAAAGCCTCATGCGTACCATTTCCAACTAATTCACCGTTATTCAAAACGAGGATTTTATCAGCATCTATAATAGAAGATATTTTTGATGCGATTAAAAATGTCGTTGTGCCACTATATCTCGACCTTAATGCTTCTTGTATTACAGCTTCTGACTTCGCATCAACTGCCGATGTAGAATCGTCTAATACAAGAATAGATGGCTTTCTCACTAGGGCTCTTGCAATAGATATACGTTGTTTTTGACCGCCAGATAGATTAGTTGCACCTTGTGTTAAGTTATATTGATAAGAGTCGTCCAGCTTATTGATAAACTCAGTCGCACAAGCAGATGAAGATGCTAATTCCAATTCATCATAAGTGGCATCTTCTTTGCCATAACGTAAATTCTCTTCTATACTGCCTGAAAAAAGAAGTGCCTTTTGTGGAACGAAGCCAATTGAAGCACGAAGTTTTTGCAAATCGTATGCTTTCACATTAACATCATCTATACATATTTCACCTTGATCAACATCGTAAAGTCGTGGCAATAGTTTCGCCAATGTAGATTTACCACTTCCGGTAGATCCAATAATCCCTATTTTTTCACCTTTACGTACGGTAAATGAAATATCTTTTAAAACATATTCATTATTTTTCGTATAACTATAGCTAACATTTTTAAACTCTACATTACCATCCACTTGCTTTGGTTCATATACGTCACCTTCAGTTATAATATCAACTTCAGTATGTAAGACTTGTTGTACACGATCAGCTGATGGAAAAGCACGGGCAATTTGAATAAATACCATACTAATAGACATAAGTGACATTAAAATGATATTTAAATAGTTAATAAAAGCTAAAATGGCCCCTACTTGGAGTGTACCATTAAAAACTTTTTCGCCACCAATCCATAAAGTTGCTACAATCCCACCATTTACAACTAGCATAATAATTGGCATCATCAATGAAATAATTTGTATAGCACGAATATTTATTTCAGTTAAACTCGTATTAACTTTCTCAAACTGTGAGATTTCATATTTTTGTCTTACATATGCTTTTATAACTCGTACACCGGATAAATTTTCTTGTAGCTTTGTGTTTACTTTATCTAATGCTTCTTGTACTCGTTTAAATGAACCGCTCGCTTGACCTGCAATCAATACAATTGCAACTAATAAAACGGGTACCACAACAAGTAAAATTGGAAATAGGTCTCTCGCTGTTACAAAGACTATAATGATACTTCCAATAAATAATAACGGTCCACGGACAAGTACACGTAACGTCATCGTCATCGCCGATTGAATAGATGTAATATCATTTGTCACGATTGTTAATAATTTACCTGTTCCAAATGAATCACGATTTTTGCTAGAAAATGTTTCTATTTTCGCAAACACATCTTTTCGTATGTCTGTAGCGAAATTAATAGCAGCTTTTGTAGAATACATCATACAACCAAGTCCTCCAACTAAACCGATTGCTGCTGCTCCTATCATAAGAAGCCCCATTTTTATTACATAATTCAAATCCCGATTTGCAATTCCAACATCAATAATATGTTGCATTATTGTCGGTTGAATTAAGTCCATCGCAACCTCAAGTACCATAAATAGCGGTCCAATAATAGCGAAGAACATGTATGGTTTTAAATACTGTAATAACTCACGGAATGATTTCATACATAATCTCCTTTTTTTATGAAATTATCACTCTAAAATTCAAATCCCTCCTTATTTAACTGATCTTTCCTTACTACTTTTAGTATATTATGTAAATTAATATTTAACATTATTAAATGATAAGTTTTAAATCATTTTTAGTCAATAAAATGGAGCTTTAATCTACCAGGCATTTTCACTGCCAGTTGATGTGAATAATCTTTAACTTAATAAAAACCGCATTCTCATTTAGTAAGAATGCGGTTTTCCCATCTATATTTGTTCAATTGTAAAATCGAAAACTTCGGTCTCGAATCCATTATTTTCAGAAGGACTACACGTATAAAAACCAATTTTAACAGGCTCATTACCTATGTCCTCCATCAAAAAGCATTTAAATTAATATTTAAAACTCAGTTAATACTGGGAATTTATAACCTTTAAAATCTAATTCTTTATTACTTCGAACCATTAAATACTTACTAGTCTGTAATTCTGCATATTGTACATCATCAATTCCTAATTGATCTGGGTAGAAATAAAATTCAATCTCCGTAAATTCCCCAGAGATTTCCTCACACAATTCATCTAAAATCGGAATTACCGGCGCAAATACTCCAAATAATTTTAGTTTTTGTTTTTCTACTGTAAAAACAATCAGCGCATCTAATTTCTCTGAATAATAAAGGTTTTCATTCCATGTTGAATCATACATATTTAAATAAAACGAAGAGCGGTAATTTAACGTTGAAAATTTATTAGAAAGCCTTTGGCCATTTTCAATAATCTCATGCATTAATTGTCTATCCTCTTCATTATAAAAATCTAATTTTTTAAGTTGAGAATCTTTATCACTCTTATTTTCGTATGATACTGTCATCAAATATTCTTGCACAATTTGAAAACCAAATGGTTTATATAGTTCCGGATTTTCAGTAAACAAGACCGCACACTCGCATTGCTCATCAATTTCCTCTATCATCTTACTAAACAATTGTTTCATTAATCCTCGTCTACGATAATTCGGATGTGTCATTACTGATTGAATACCCGCTGCATTTATTTTTTCACCATTAATTAAAAGCGGAAGTGAAAATGCCGCAACATTTGCAATCGCCTTATCATCTTGTAAAAATGATAATGCTTTATATGTATAATCCCAATACCCTTTCTCTGAAAAATCCTGCAATGTTTGGCTCGTAATCCCAAATACTTCTTCAAATAAAGGAAATAACTGTTCTCTTCTCGGTTCTTCTAATAGAAAGTTTGCCATTTTTTCAACATTCCCCATGTTGTCCCTCCATACGTCGATTCCATTATTTTAGATATACTTATATGACCTGCTCTTAAAAAATAGGCCTTTCAAATCAATATAGTATCATAAAACTTTTAAAAATGGTTTAATTTATTTTATGTTTTGATTACCAAATAACAAGTCGAATAAACTAATATTAAGATTTTAGAATGTAAATATGTTTATTATATAATAAATGGTGCTTCCTACTTATCTTTGATAATAGAAATACACCTTTTTCTGCAAATATAATTCACCTATTCTTTCGTTCCTTCAAGTCGCTCCTTCGTACTAATTTCTTCTCCCTTTACTCGCTTTTCAAACGTCTTTCTCCAACTAGTAGACAGTGTATTTACTTCTAAAATCCTTTTTAATCCTTCAGAGTTTTGTTTTTCTTTATGCATTATGCGATTCCACGAACATCACCAATCACTTCGTAATTTAATTGCATTTGATGTAATGGAATCTTTAATTCAAATGGTCGCACAAGGTATGGGAATTACAGTGTTACCAAAACCTTATATAGAATTTTTGCAAAGTGAGCACATACAAGCTATTCAAATTGAAGTTAGTAAAATACTCATTAAGTAAAAAATAGGAAACCATTATAATTAACGGTTTCCCAAATATCCTTCTATATTCAATATTTATATAAATTTATACTAAATAATCCCCTTTTCCACCAATGTCTCTGCGATTTGAACTGAGTTCCAAGCTGCACCTTTTAATAAATTATCAGAAACGATCCAAAGATGGAATCCTTTTGGTGTATCAGGATCTTTACGTATTCTACCTACAAATGTATCTCTTTTACCCTCTGCACATAATGGCGTTGGATAAATTTGTTCACTAGGATTATCTTGTAAAATAACACCTGGTGCATCCCGTAGTACGTCTTTAATTTCTGCAACGGTCACTTCTTTTTCAAGTTCAATATAAACCGATTCAGAATGCCCCGATACAACTGGAACTCTGACACAAGTAGCTGCCATTTTCAGATTTGGATCTTCTAAAATTTTCTTCGTCTCTTGAATCATCTTTACTTCTTCGAATGTGAAATCATTTTCTGTAAATATATCCACTTGCGGCAATACATTAAATGCAATTGGATAATGTTTTTTATCTTTTTTTGCAGGCAATATAGTACTCTTCACTTCATCACCTGCAAGCATTGACTTAGCCTGTTCTTTTAATTCATGAATCGCATGAATTCCTGAGCCTGATACGGCTTGATACGTTGAAACAATAATTCGTTCTAAACCAAATGATTGTCGAATTGGCTGAAGAGCTGTTACCATCTGTAGTGCTGAGCAATTTGGAACTGCAATGATCCCTTTATGTTCCCTTAAAGTATGTGGATTTACTTCTGGAACAACGAGTGGTACATCATGTGCCATTCGGTATTCACTTGTGTTGTCGATTACGATCGCACCGCTAGATACCGCGTGATTTACATATTGTCTAGAAACTTCTCCTCCAGCACTAAAAAATGCAATATCTATCCCTTCAAAACTAGTTGTTTTTGCCTCTTGTATAATAATCTCTCGCCCTTTAAATTGTACTGTCTTTCCAGCAGATCGTTTTGACGAAAGTAATGTAACTTCTTCTATATTAAACTTCTTTTCTCGCTCTAACAATTCAATGATTTTTTGTCCTACTGCACCTGTAGCTCCAACAACAGCTACATGATAGCTCTTTTCGCTCATTTTTTCTCCTCCAATATCCTTTGAATGAATTTCTCCACAACTTAATTTTAAAAGAAATTTAATCATTTGAAAAATTGAAATACATGATATAATCGATCACAAATCATGATAATAAAAGAGGTATCATTTATGGAGATGAGACATGTTAAAACATTTTGTGCCATTGTTAAGCATGATGGTTTTTCGAAAGCTGCTCATGCATTAGGTTATGCGCAATCTACTGTTACAGCGCATATTAAAGCATTAGAAAACGATTTAAACATTCCTCTTTTCGATCGTTTAGGCAAAAAAGTACTTCTTACAAAAGCAGGTCATCAATTTCATCCTTACGCATTAGAATTACTTGCTATTTATGATAAAGCGCAAGAAATCCCTCAAAACAGTGACCATTTAGAAGGAACATTAACTATTACATCTAATGAATCATTGGCAGTGTATCGGTTACCACAATTATTACGTACTTACAAACAGGAAAATCCGAAAGTGAATATCGTACTTGAGACAAATACAAATGAACAAGCATTGAAAAAACTACATGAAGGGGAAACCGATGTTATTTTCATAATTGGAGAAAGTATAGAGCATAATGATTTTATTACATGCAATTTATGTAATGAAACATTTGGATGGATTTTCCCTGCTCATTTCCCTTCAAACACTGATCCACTCCTTTTATTACAAGATACTCAATTTATATTTACAGAACAAAGCTGTGGCTATAGACCAATGGTAGATCGTTTTTTACGTCAAAGCGGAAGAAATCCTAATAAAACATTTGAGACTTCCAATGTTGAAGTCATTAAACAATCCGTTATGTGTGAATTAGGAATTTCTATTCTCCCTTACATCGTTGTACAAGAAAGTTGTCAAAAAGAGCAACTCTGTTTTCAGCCCATCGAAACCCCGGTAGTCATTCAAAGCTATGTAATCTATCATAAATCTAGATGGATCCCCCCGGTATTACAATCGTTTCTTTCACTATTTGAGAAATTAGAAAAGTAAAAGAGTAATAACAAAAATGAGTAACTGCTCTAAAAAGCAATTACTCATTTTTGTTAAAACATTTGCGTTCATCACAACAAAAGTGTTTCAAAATCAATATGTATATTATTTATTAGCCTGTCCCCCACCTGCAATTAATTTACTACCTGAATATGTACCTTTTTGTATAAACACTTGATTAATTAATTCCTTTTGTTCCGCTTGTGACATTACTCCTTTTCCTTCTCCTAAATTCCCACTTTGTAATTTCCAAATTTTATTGTGATCCGTATCAACCTTTTCATATTTTCCTTGTTTCCATCGTTCTAAAATATCCACATATGTACTTTTTTGTGCAACATCATTACTGTTTATAATTTCAAGTAAACTTTCAATACGTTCTTGTGTTATAAAAATATAGCCCCATTTTTGATCTGCTTTCGTTTTTTGATGTGCCATTTCATGTAATGCTGTCTGTATGTTCTCATCTGTCCATTTAAAATTTTTATTAAAACCGCTATTCGGTAATGAATGATTGCCATTTTCTAAAAGCTTTGCATCTTCCGCTTTTACATTAATATCAGCTAACACTTCTATTGCAGGAGCTGCTGGTGTTGTCTTTTTCGCAGCTGGTTTACTATTATTTAAATAATACAGCATACCATACGTTACACCTACCCCGATTACCGCCATACCAGCTATAATTCCTATTATTTTAAATAATGTTTTCATCTCGCCTGTTTCCTCCCACATAGCCCTTTTCATAATTTCTATCTATTAAAAACAGATGTAGCTTCTCTTTTTTCGCAACTTACTGCAATTCATTTTTTCATACTAATTAACATAAATATAACTATTACTTTCCAGAAATGTAGCAACGCCATCTTCATCGTTACTTTTCGCAATAAATTTAGCAACTGATTTTAATTCCTCAACAGCATTGCTCATCGCTACACCAATCCCACACTTCTCTATCATTTCCATATCATTGTAGTCATCTCCAAATGCAATTACTTCGGATACGTCTCGATTTAAGTGCTGTAGAACATGCTGAATACTATTCCATTTTGAAACATCTGTATGCATAATTTGACACAATGTTCCGTTATCTGTAATGACTGCCTTACACTCATCAGGCAATTCCTTAGTGAACTCCTTATTTATTGGACCATTAGTACAAACAATTAATTTAGAGGCTTTTTCAAAGTTTAACTTTCTTATATCCATGACTTCACACGGCACATCACCAAAATAATCAGTAACATCAAAATTTGAGTACAGCTTATCATTTATTTCAAGACAAATCTGATGAAGATTATATTTTTTTGCTATTTCTATGATTTCTAAAATATTATTTTTAGAAATCTTCATTTCATATAAAATATCATTTCCTTTAAGGACTAGAGCTCCGTTATAACAAATAATAATCTCATTCTTTAACACATTGGGAATATACTGATCTATAGCTCTTGGAGGCCTTGCCGTAGCAAAAATCAATTCGTCTCCATTATTTTTACATTCCCTCAAAATATTAATAGATTTCTCTGAAATTGTTTTATCACTTCTTAATAAAGTCCCATCAAGATCTGAAATAATAATCTTTTTCATGCTTATATTTATTCCTCCTTCACAAGTTATAACTCGAAACATCGATTATTTGTTGAAGCAATCGAGCTTTTACGGGTAGTTGACCTCCGCCTATTTTTTCACAGCTGAATTTCGAGTCTAATTTCCCGCAAATAGCGGGATTCATTTTCGTTTATTACATATTTTCTATTCCCTGAATCACATATGCATTTCCTTATATTGTATTTCTTTTCTTCGTAAATTGAAAGATTATTCCGTCAAAAAGCACAGTCTTTTTCAAATGCTAACTCCACTCTAAGCATTGCGTTTTAAATTTTCAAAAATATATGCTGGCCTAATACTTAAAGGAGCTGTATAAATATAAGTTTATTGTATGGTGGTTTAACATCTTCAAACTTTGATGAAACTATCTACACTTTTAAAATGTATTCATTCTCTCGCTATGAATAATTCTGTTTATAGTATCGATGTTTGTGATGAACGGCCAGTTTATCCTTCTCAACTCTTTCTTCCGAAATATACAAATGCTATTAAGAAAAATGAAAAAGCAAACTTACACATATTAAAAATAATATATAATACGAACTCACACATTCAATATGTATAAAAAACAACGAGTACCTTATAAGGCACTCGTTGTTTTTTTTATGCACGATTCTCTTTTAACCACTTCGTAATACTATCTAGCCTCGAGACATCAAAACGTCTTTCTTCACAAACGTTCAAGCCCTTTACACTTTTCACAATTTCTAATTCATTCGACTTTACACTTTTCGCTTCAATCAAATTACAGTAACCATCTGTGACGGTATTGAGATTTTCATAATACCGCTGAAATGCTTTAGATATATGTAAATGTTTTTCAAAGTTTCTTCTGCTTTTCGTCTCATCAAATTCTTTCCGTTTTCTAAGTTCTTCATCATTCGTGTACAAATAAAAATATTGATCTGGAAAACCAATTTCCCTATTTATTAACTTTTCTTTATAAAAATTTTCTATTAAAGATAATGGTTGATTAAATATATCAAAATGAAAACACCAATTATAACTAAGTGGCTGATAAATATCACCATCAAGTATTACTATTTCATATTGCTGTGATTTCTGCACTGCCATATTCCAGCGCTCCACTTGCTTTTCAAAATACCATGTTCTATGTTCATTTCTAGGTCTTTCAAATAAAACGTTAACTTCTGGAATAATAAATGCACCGTAATTTCTTTCTAATTCTCGACATGTTGTACTCTTACCAACTGCGCTCGCTCCCTCAAACGCTATAATCCCCATATTTTCTCCCTCTTTCATTAGCTAATATCTCGTTGTTTCGACTTTCGCCCCCACAACTGTTTCCATAAAACGATTGAAGCAATTGAAAGCATTATTGTTGTAAGGATACTACCTTCAATACCAAATGTGCCTCCATGAAGCACTTCTGATCCAGTTGTTACAGGCTTAAATAGTGGCGTTGAATATATCGTCATACCACTAACTGCAAAACCGTAGATGTTATATTGAGCCCAATTCCAAATAGAATGCCACGCGCATATCCCCCAAAGACTACTGTCTTTTAATACGTAAAAAGCTGCAAATACACCAACTAATATTATATTTGATATTGAAAGA
>NZ_BOQD01000237.1 GCF_018332515.1 Bacillus hominis
TGTGAAAGTTCTTATTATTTTTACTGTGTTTATTATGTGTGAAATTCGTATATCTAGATGTTGCACGTTTGTTGACAATTGATTTTCTACACAGTATAGTAACATCTTAGATTAGCAATGTGCTATTATAAGAAGGTATATGAATTTTGAGATTCCTTTATATTCAGAAGGAAGAGCTTTAAGCTGGAGGGAATATTTGATGTACAAACAGTTACCACATGGAGTGAAGGTCGGGATTACACGATCAATTGTTGTTTCTTTTGAGAGATATATGAAAGAAATTGAATGGAATGAAGAAAAATTTGATATGCAGCAATTTGTTGAACAGTGGAAACAATATTTATACACAAAATCAACTTGGATTAATAAAGTAGACGACGAGTTGAAAGGACATCCAGAGTTCCATCAAGCATTAGCGATGAAAGTAAATGAAAAAATTAATGAACTTATTAGTGAGCAGCCGAGCGAAGAACAATTAGAGCTGTTAAAAAAGAGCAACGTAAATCACGTAGATGAAATGTGTAAACTAGAAGCGGAGTATCATATTGAACGTTTATTAGTAACGAAGTAGATTTCACATAAAAAAAGAGCCTATCCTAAAGGTGTGATGACCATCTTTTAGGATAGGCTTTTTTGTATATTAGTCTTGTGGTACAAATGCTTTCCAGCTAGATAAATCCATGTTTTGTTTCAAGATGGATGAAGCAGGGAAAACAAATGACCACGGTTTTGTAGTATTCGCTTTAATTTCAAGATTCGGTAACGTGAAAGCACCTTTAACAACGACTTCTCCAGAAGCATCTTCAATATGAAGAGGGAGCTGTTCTAGTTGAATGTTATCTTTACAGCCATTACGAATTAGAAGTGTTGTATGTAAATCACCGTTCTCTTTCAATGCGGCTTGTAAACCTAGGAAGTTAATTTCACCTTCATTTGGAGGTGTTAAATTGTCTACAAAATTACGTAAAGCTTCTTTGCTTGCTTCAGGTAACTGTGCTTCCCAAGATGGATCTAAATCTAGTTGATGCTTACTTTCAAGTTCGAAAGCTAATTCCCAATCTGATTGAGATAGTTCAGCTTCAGTTATTGTTTCTTGCTCAAATGTAAATACGAACGGCATATTTACGTTTTCAGGAATATCGCCAAGAGCAGATAGGTTAAATGTTTTACGTGCGCAAAGCTTTTTATCTTTGTTTAATAGAAGTAATGTAACTTCTTCGAAAGAAATCGGTTTTGGGACACTGCTGCGAATAAATGCAGCTACATCGTATGCGCCATCACGTTTTTCAATTTCAATTCCTGATAAGGAAATTTGATATTCTTGTAAACGTGGTAATTCTTTATGTAAGAATTGATAAATGTATTTTTGTTCTTGTGCTACGTCACCCCAGCTAGGATGGAAGTAAAGAACTGGCTTTACCGTTTTATTTTGAGAAGTAGTTTCTTCTTGTCCAAATAATTGATTACTAGAAACAGTAGTATCTTTTCCTTTTTTCTTTGCCTTTTTCAGGAATGATAACATAAATTTTCACCTCATGATTGTACGTTTTCTGGAACTGCTAAATGTCTTGCAATATATCGGCACATTTCTTTTTCGAAATTACCGTAAGTGTATAAGAAAATATCCAAACCTTCTTTTTGATAAAGGCGAGTTGGATCTTCTTGTTGATATTGTCTTAAGCCAATACCTTCTTTCAAGTGAGTCATTGCATCTAAGTGATTTACCCAGTTTTGATCTAGGAAGTGTAAACCAACGTAGCGCAGTGATTGTTGTAAATCGGCATGGTCATTTAACTCTTGTACACGCTCGATATAGCTAGAAATTGTATCTTTTAAAACGATTTGTAAATCCTCAGGAGAATGTACGTCGTTCGCAGATAATGGTGGCAAAGTTTCAGCCGGTAAAACTTCTTTAATAGATGCTGTTAAACTAGCGAAATCCCATTCTTCAGGAAGCATTCCTTCGAAAAGGTGCTGCTTAGCAATTGCATCCACAGAGTGTTCAATCATTGGAATAACAAGTTCTATCATATTTGTTTCTTCTTTTAGAAGGTTGTTACGTAGTGTGTATATAACATTACGTTGATCATTAATTACGTCATCTAATTTTAAATTATATTCACGCATTGAGAAATGACCACCTTCACAAATTAATTGTGTACGGTTGATGAAATCATGAACTTTAGGTGTATTAATAAGTCCTGCTTTGTCAGGTTTCAGTGATTTTATTAGCTTTTCTACTTCTTCATGAGCAAAGCGTTTTAGCATCTCATCTTCTAAAGATAGGAAAAATTGAGAGCTTCCCGGATCCCCTTGGCGACCAGCTCGGCCCTTAAGCTGATTATCAACGCGGCGAGATTCATGACGTTCTGTTCCAATTACATGTAATCCACCAAGGGCGTGGACACCGTCACCTAGTAAAATATCAGTACCCCGGCCTGCCATATTTGTAGCAATTGTAATTTGGCCTTTTTGCCCAGCAGTTGCAATTAAGTCTGCTTCTTGCTCTGCACTTTTAGCGTTTAATAATTGATATTTGATGTTTGCTTCATCTAAGTAATGAGCAACAGTTTCAGATTGCAAGATAGACATCGTCCCAATTAAAATTGGGCGTCCTTGCTTATGCTGTTTTAGAACTTCTTCACGCACAGCTTTATATTTATCATCAGCTGTTACATATACTACGTCATTTTTATCTTCACGAAGAACAGGACGGTTCGTTGGAATTGGAATAACTTCCATATTGTATACACGGTTGAATTCTTTTTCTTCCGTCTTTGCTGTACCTGTCATACCTGATAATGCCGGATACATACGGAAGAAGTTTTGAATTGTAATAGAAGCTTGTGTTTGGTTTTCTTCTGTAATTTCTAAACCTTCTTTTGCTTCTAGTGCCTGATGTAAGCCGTCACTTAAAGAGCGACCATCCATAACACGTCCTGTGAAAATATCTACAAGTAGTATTTTTTCATCATGCACAATATAGTCAACGTCAAGCTGGAAAGCGACATTGGCACGTAATGATTGAATCATATAATGGTACAATGTTTGATGTTCTAAATCATATAAGTTATCGATGTCAAATAAATCTTCTATTTTTGTAATACCGTCTTCTGTAAAACTAGCTGATTTCGATTCTGCATCGTATGTATAGTGAAGGGTATCTTGGAATGATTTAATAACTTTTGCACATAAATAATGCAAATCAGAGCTACCTGATTTCTTCCCAGCAATGATAAGTGGCGTTTTCGCCTCATCAATTAAAACGCTATCAATCTCATCGATAATAGCAAAGTGATAGGGGCGCTGAACTTGCTCATTTTTTGAAGCAGCCATATTATCGCGAAGATAGTCAAAGCCAAACTCTGTTCCAATACCGTATGTAATATCAGCTTCGTACGCAAGTTTCTTTTCAGAAGGATCAATTTGAGGAATATTTAATCCAACTTGTAAGCCGAGAAATTCATGGACTTGGCCAATTAACTCTTTATCACGCTTTGCTAAGTAATCGTTTACAGTAATAACATGAACGCCTTTTCCTTCAAGAGCACGTACATATGTTGGGAGAGAGGAAACTAATGTTTTCCCTTCACCAGTTGGCATCTCCGCAATATTACCTTCTAGTAATACAAGTCCTCCGATTAACTGTACATCGTAATGGCGTAATCCAAGCACACGTTTTGCGGCTTCGCGTACAACAGCGAATGCTTCTACTTTTATGTCATCAACTGTTTTCCCATCCTTAAGCATATTTTTGAATGTGACAGTTTTGTGACGTAATTCTTCGTCAGGTAAATCAGACATTTGTTTTTCCAAATCATTAATTTCTTGAACGAGTTGTTCATATTTTTTTAGCTTTCTCTTTTGAGAATCTCCTAACAATTTCTTTACCGAATTCAGCATGTTGCAAACACTCCTCTTACTGACAATAGCTACATTATAGCACATGTTTATCTTGAACAAGTAGAAGTAGTAAATTGAAGAAAAAACTGGATAAA
>NZ_BOQD01000238.1 GCF_018332515.1 Bacillus hominis
TCATTTCCAAGGAAATTTTTATTGAATTTTCAGAAATTATCTATTAGATTTTTCGGAAAGAGATTCATAATGATAATTAAAACATTCTCGATACAACTGCTTGATTTCATCATAAGAAGGTACTCGTGGATTATTTCCTGGGCTACCACTTGCAATAGCATCTTTTGCCATTTTAGAAATAGCATTTTCAAATTCAACTTCATCAATTCCGTATTCTTTTAAATTAGGAATACAAAGATCAAAGCAAAGTTTCTTAATTTCAGCAATGGTATAATTCGCTACTTCTTCATCAGAATAAGAATACAAATCTTTGTTTAAGCTACGTCCTACTTCCGCTAACCTTTTTACTGCACTCATTTTTGTAAACTCTAAAACTGTAGGTAATAGTATTGCATTCGATATTCCGTGTGGTACATGGAATAATGCTCCCACTGGACGGGACATACCATGAACTAATGTAACAGATGCATTTGAAAAAGCAATCCCCGCTTGTAATGAAGCAATCATCATCGCTTCTCTTGCTTCCATATTATCTCCATCTTCATATACAACACGTAAATATTTCATAATACTTTCAATTGCTGAAAGAGCCAGTACATCTGTAAGGGGTTGTGAAACTTTAGAAATATATGCTTCTATTGCATGGCACAATGCATCTATTCCTGTCGCTGCCGTAATATCGGGTGGTACCGAACATGTTAAAATTGGATCTATAATTGCTACTTGTGGTATAAAACTAGGATGCTTCATCATCATTTTTACATCTGTTTTTTTATTCGTAATTACTGCTACACTTGTTACTTCTGATCCAGTACCTGAAGTTGTTGGAATTGCAATGAGTGGTAGTGGATCATTTTCTATTTCAAAATCCCTTTGAACGTAATATTCAATTTCCCCACCATTAGTATATAATACTGCTACTGCTTTCGCAGCATCAATACAACTTCCACCACCAATACCGATAATAAAATCACACTTTCCTTCTTTACAAATAGTTAACGCTTCTAATACGTGTATATTTGTAGGCTCAGCATTCACTTTATTGTATGTAATAACAGTAATACCTTTCTTATTTAGTTGTTTTATGCACCTTTCAACATACCCTAATTTCTCCATAATTGTATCAGTAACTATAAAAGCTCTTTTCCCAAATTTCTTTGATTGTTCCCCCAGTTTTTCAAGCGAATTTCTTCCATATAATACAGACTTCGGCATACGAAACTCAGCAACTTCTTGCAAGTATTCCACCCCTTCTTACCCTAATTAATATTTTATTATATGAAATATAGATTTGATAAATCTTTTTAGTTCATCTAGTATCTATTTTTAATAGATTCCTGTTAAAGTATAGAACGCGATGACTGCAAATACAGCGACCGTTTTCAAAATTGTAACAGCAAAAATATCTTTATATGATTGCTTATGTGTTAATCCCGTTACCGTCAATATTGTAATAATTGCACCATTATGCGGTAATGTATCCATTCCACCTGACGCCATTGATACAATGCGGTGCATAACTTCTAACGGAATATCATATTGATTGGCCGCTGCAATAAATTTATCTCCCATCGCACTTAAAACAATCCCCATTCCTCCTGATGCTGACCCTGTAATTCCAGCCAAAATATTCGTTGTTACTGCCCCATTTACTAATGGATTCGTAAAAGTTGCAGAGATACTATCTCTCATAATTGCAAAACCTGGAAGTGCTGCAATAACACCACCAAATCCAAATTCAGCTCCTGTATTCATTGTTGCAAGTAGCGCTCCACCAATACTTGTATTCAATCCAGCTTGAAATCCAGTTACTACTCGTTTCCAATATAATAAAAGCGTTGATAAAATCCCAATAATAAGTGCCAACTCTACAGACCAAATTCCAACTACCGCACTTAATTCTACTTTTCCAAATGCTTTCATACCAATAGCTGAGAAATCAAAACCATTTGGATACCACTTTGGTATCATGATTGTGAAAACTTTATTCATTACACCTACTAAAATAAGTGGTACAAACGCAATTACTTGCTGTACTCTTGTAATTTCAATACTGCTTAATATCGGCATATCTTTTTGTTCTAATTGTAAAGATGCTGCCATTTCAGAATTCCCATCGTTAAAACCAAAATACCCTTCTCCTGCTGCTTTTGCCTTCTTACGCCTACTCTCTAAATAAAGTAAACCTAACGTTAGAACAAAGATTGCTCCTAAAATACCAAGTATCGGCGCTGCATAAATATCAGTTTTAAAAAAAGTTGTAGGTATTACATTTTGAATTTGTGGTGATCCAGGAAGCGCATCCATTGTAAATGTTGCTGCTCCAAGAACGATTGTTCCAGGGATTAAACGCTTTGGAATATCCGCTTGACGAAACAACTTAGCCGCAAATGGAAATATAGCAAATACCACTACATACACACTAACGCCGCTATACGTTAAAATAGCCCCCATTAAAACGATCGCTAAAATTGTACGTTTTTCTCCAACTAACTCTACAATCGTCTTTGCGATGGAATCAGCGATTCCTGACATTTCTACTACTTTCCCAAATATTGCTCCAAGTAAAAACACAGGGAAATATAGTTTAATAAATCCTACCATTTTCTCCATGAAAATATTTGAAAAGAAAGGTAATACAAAACTAGGCTCTGTCAAAAATACCGCAAATAATGCAAAAATCGGTGCGAATAATATTACAGAAAATCCTTTATATGCTACAAACATAAGTAAACTAAGTGCTAATAAAATAATAACTAGCTCCAATTATACCCCTCCTCTTAGACTGAAAATTCAATCTTTTAATGACAAACTTCTACAATCATGTCAAACTCTATTCTATCCAGACAAACCTCCTCTATTTATTACAAATTTTTTATGCTAAAAATGTCTAATTATACATATTCGATTACATATGAAAAATCCCTTTAAACAATAACGATTTCATCATACGTTATAAAGGGACTGTTAGTCTCTATATTTACTTCTTTATCAAACTATTTTCTAAACAAAAATGATGTAGTTCTTTTACATCCTTTACTATATGAGTCGCACCAACTTCAGTCAATTCTGTTTCACTACCATAGCCATATAAAATACCAATTGAAGCAATTCCATTATGATTCGCACCAATTACATCGTGCTTTCTATCTCCAATCATAACAATTTCCTCTTTATTAAGCTCTTCATTTGTCTGTAAAATATGAGCAATTATTTCTTCTTTTTTTATTCTTGTACCCTCTAAATTACTTCCAATAATATCTTCAAAATAATTCGTTAGTTGAAAATGATCTAGTACTTGTTTCGCAAATACAGTAGGCTTTGAAGTTGCTACAAACAAGCGATTCCCGGTATTTTTTAATTGTTGTAAGAGGTTTGGAATACCCTCGTATACATTATTTTCAAACAATCCACGCTGTTTTAAATACTCCCGGAAATAAAAAACAGCTCGTTCCACTTCTCCTTCACTCATATTGTATCTCTCTACGAATGATTGTTGAATAGGAGGACCAATAAATGAGTCTAACTCGTTTGCATGTAATTCTTCAATTCCTACTTTTTTTAACGCGTACAAAACTGAATTTATAATCCCTTCTTTCGGATCCGTCAATGTTCCATCTAAATCAAATA
>NZ_BOQD01000239.1 GCF_018332515.1 Bacillus hominis
TCCAAGTTCTTTTTTCGCTTCTTCCCAAATCTTTTTCGCATTTTGCAGATCATATGGAGAAATGTTTCCATTTTCTTTTCTAAAATCTTTTCCAGTCTCTTCATTTATATGACCAACTGGTACAAGTCCACTTGCAGGTTTTGCTCCGTTATTAATAAAGTGCGCAACGAAATCATCTTTATTTAATGCTAACGAGATAGACTGACGTACTTTCTTATTTGCTAACGCGTTATTTTTTTCGTTAAAACGTAGCATAGCAATTCCTGGATCACTCGACATATGTAATTCCTTATTCCCTTTATACTTATCTACAAATTGAGAGTTAATAGGCACTCGATCCAAATCACCAGCTTCATATAAATTTACAGCCGTCATTGTATCTTTTACGATATGAAAGTTTATTTCGTCTAATTTCACTTTCTTTTGATCCCAATATGTAGCATTCTTCTTTAATTGAAATTCTTGTTCATGCTTCCATTCTTCTAATACAAATGGGCCATTATATATGAGATTACTAGGTTCCAATCCATAATTCTTTCCTTGTTCTTTCAAAAATGATTCATGCTGTGGTAAGTATATAGGTAGCGCTAACAACTGTAAAAAATACGGAATTGGCTGTTCTAGTTCAACTTCTAACTTATAATCATTTATGACTTTAACCCCAAGTTCATCAAGTGGCATTGTTCCCTTATTTATTTCTTTCGCATTTTTTACATAAAAGAGCATGTATGCATATTGTGATGCCGTTTGCGGATTAACTGCACGTTTCCACGCAAACATAAAATCATTTGCTGTTACACTGTCTCCATTTGACCATTTTGCATCTTTACGCAAATCAAATGTATATTTTTTACCATCTTCACTTCTTTTAAACGATTTTGCTACTGCTGGAATAGGATGATCTTGATCATCTAGCACATACAATCCTTCAAATATATTTTGCATAACGTGTGCTGATGTACCATCCATCGTTTTCGCAGTATCAAGAGAAGGAATTTCTTCTGATACTGTTACATTTAACACTTGTTTTTTAGCCTCTGTATCACTTTTATTCGCTTTATTATTACAAGCAGTTAAAAATAAAGATGTAACAAGTGCCATTACCATTAAATGGCTCTTTTTTCGTTTCATGAATTGTTCTCCTTAAAAATAAAGTATTATAAAACGTTATATATTATAGCAGAAATGTGGATAGAAAGATGCGACATTCTATTGAATATTTATTCGTTCAAGAAAAAAGCTATCCTTTTTAAAAAAGGATAGCTTTTTCAACTGACATGTGAATACTTATCTTTGTAAACCTCGTTTATAACGACTTGCTTCAAATATAATACGCTCTTCATCTAATGTTTTACATTCACCGTTCCAAACGACACGTTTTCCGTTAATAATTACATCACTTACATCTTTTCCACTAGCTGCATACACAAGATGTGATAACACTTCATCTGCTGGTTGTAAATGTGGTTTATTAGACGGATCAATCGTAATAAAATCAGCACACTTTCCAACCTCAAGCGATCCCGTTTGTTTCATGCCAATTACTTCCGCAGCTCCTTTTGTCGCAAGAGTAAGAGCTGTTTCAACTGGTAGTGCTGTTGCATCTTGATGAATACCTTTTTGTAATAATGTTGCGATCCGCATTTCTTCAAACATATCTAAATTATTGTTAGATGCAACACTATCTGTTGCAATCCCTACTTTCATTCCTGCTTCTAGCATCGCTTTTACATTCGCTATACCAGAACCTAATTTTAAATTACTATTCGGATTATGAGCTACTCGAACATCATGTTCTGCTAAGAAAGCACGCTCATTTTCATTTAATACTACACCATGAGCAATGACTGTTGGTCGTTGAAACAATCCGCAACTTGCAGCATATTCTACTGGACGTTTTCCATACTGTGATTCAATATCACGTACTTCACGTTCTGTTTCAGAAAGGTGGATATGAACCATAGTTTGATTTTCTACCGCAATACGTGCACACTCTTCTAGCATTTCTGTAGAACATGTATACGGGCTATGCGGAGCAACCATCGTAGTTAACATGCCACTTTCTTTATAGTAACGCTTCACATATTTCTCAGCTTCTTCTATCGCTTTCTTTTCATCTTCTTTCGTTCCGAAGCTAAATAAAGTTCTTGAAACAGCAGCTCGCATTCCGCTTCTTGACACCGTTTCCATAATTGCATCTTGGTCTACTCCAATTGGGTTAAACATATCAGAGAATGTTGTCGTACCACTTTTCACCATTTCAAGTAATCCTAATTCCGTACTAGCAACCGCAAGTTCTGGAGTAAATTGGCTTTCAAGTGGCCAAATTCTCGTCTCAAGCCATGGCTGTAATAACATATCATCGCCAATACCTCTTAAAAGACTCATAACAACGTGTGTATGTGTATTTACAAGCCCTGGTAAAACCCACTTTCCTTTCATGTCGATTACTTCGTCCACTTCATAATCGTTAGCTAATTCTCCGCTATTCACATCTATAATTTGATC
Organism: Bacillus hominis; assembly: GCF_018332515.1. Taxonomy (GTDB): domain Bacteria; phylum Bacillota; class Bacilli; order Bacillales; family Bacillaceae_G; genus Bacillus_A; species Bacillus_A hominis. The sequence continues at coordinate 2,509 of NZ_BOQD01000239.1, forward strand.
ATTTTCTACAATGATATATCCATTTTCTATTACTTCTTTTTGTTCATTCATCGTTACAATAGTAGCGCTTACATAAGCTGTTTTCAAAAGTATTTCCCCTTTCAACTCTATGAAGTTCCCTTTAATTAGTTACCACCATTATAGTAACTTATCGGAGATTAAGAGTCAAAAGATAATTTTAATTCTTTAACTATCTTTTCCTTCAAAATGTCATATTGTTTTTCATTCGTATCTGCAAATGCTTCTTCACGGCTTGACTTCATGTCCATATAATTCAATTCTTCATCAAATTGTGTCTTTGTAAAATCATACCTCAGTTCATCTATACGATTATAAAAGTGCCACGCTTCTCCTACTTTCGTCTTTTTAATCTTTCCTCCACATAATTCTTGAACAATAAGCGCCGTTACGCCACATTGTCCCTTTGCCGGATTTTCGCTCGTCCACTTAGAGCTCGTTTCTATTGACCAAGATCTTATTAATGCTTCATATATTTGTTTTTTCTTCACATTATCCATTCTCAGCTTCCCCTGCTATTAATAATTTTACATATCATATTGCAAAAGAGGTAAACGTCGATTTTTAAAAACCGTTGATGGCGTCTCTCCGAGTAACTTCGCTCCCATTTTCAAGTAATAACCTTTTGCATTCTCCTCACTATACTGTCGTTTATATCACTAAATTTCAACACATATTCCATTATTACCTACCGTAATATATACTCTAAAAAAATTGTTATATAATTAAAAAGTCCAAACCACATACAGTTTGGACTTCAAAACTTACATTCTATACTTATTTGCTATGCTCATTTAGCCATAAAATTATATCTTTAAATACTTCATCCCTATTCACTTCATGGAACATTTCATGTCTACCATTTTCATATAAACGCAGTGTTACATCTTTCACACCACATTTTTTGTAGTTTTCGTATACTTCTTTTACACCTTTCCCCATATCCCCAACAGGGTCTCGATCACCAGAGAATATATGTATTGGAAGATTGTTTGGTGTCTTTTTGTATTCTTCTAATTTATTTACTTCTAACACTCCATGAAATAATTCTCGATAAAAACTCGTCGTACAAATGAATCCACATAACGGATCGGCAATATATTTATCAACTTGATTAATATCTGAAGATAGCCAATCAAATTTCGTACGATTTGGCTTAAAGTTTGAGTTAAAGTTTCCGAAAGATAAGAAATTTAGCATCGGGCTTTTCGTTTTTGCTCCGCGTAGTTTCATTTCGATTGTCGCTACTTTATGACCAATACTTCCTAAAAGTCCTGGATTTCCACCAGTTCCTGAAATAAGAAATCCATCATATAGTTCACCTTTTAGTTGTACAGCGCGTCTTGATAAAAAAGAGCCCATACTATGTCCTAGTAAAAACAATGGACATGACTGCTCTTCTTTTATCATTTCCGAAACAAAGATCACATCAGATACAACCTGATTCCACCCTACATTCGGTTCAAAATGACCATAGTCTTCTTCTCTTTTTACTGTTTTTCCATGCCCTTTATGATCATGAGCATAAACACCATACCCTGCATCTAATAAAGCATCAATAAATTCTGTATAAACACCCGCATGTTCTGTCATACCATGTGCAATTTGAATAATCCCTCGCGGATTTTCTTCTGGTAACCACTTGCGCAAATAAATTTCCGATTCATCAAATGCCGTAACGAAACTTTCCTGTACGTTCATTTCGTCAGCCCCCAAATCTATTATGTATCTATTTTAAAAATGAATATACATTCATTATTCTTATTACATATTATATGTAATTGCTTTCATTATAACAAATAATCTATTTTTCAGACTCGCTTTAAAAATACTCTCTTGACGAACTCTAATAAAAATTATATAGTTACTTACATAAAGTAACTATTATATTTTTAGGAGGTTTCAATTATGATGCCATCACTATTTTTAGCACACGGATCACCTATGCTTGCTATTCAAGATACAGACTATACACGCTTTTTAAAGACACTTGGAGAAACATATAAACCGAAAGCAATTGTTATTTTTACCGCTCACTGGGAAAGTGAAGTATTAACGATTTCCTCTTCAGATGAAGAATATGAAACAATTTATGACTTTGGAGGTTTTCCTCCTGAGTTATACGAAATCAAATATCGTGCGAAAGGCTCTTCTAGCATTGCGTCTATGCTAGAAACAAAACTTAAAAACAAAGGTATTCCAGTCCATCATAATATGACGAGAGGGTTAGATCATGGTTCATGGACACTCCTGCACCGTATGTACCCAGAAGCAAATATTCCTGTCATACAAATATCAGTAAATCCATTCCTTCCTGCAAAAGAACAATTTGAAATTGGAGAGGCACTAAAAGGACTTGGACAAGAAGATATTTTAGTAATCGGTAGCGGAGTTACTGTTCATAATTTACGGGTATTGAAATGGAATCAAACCACACCTGAAAAATGGGCAATTGAATTTGATGATTGGATTATTAAACATATGCAGACCAATGATAAAGATGCATTGTTTAATTGGGAGAAAAATGCGCCTCATGCGCAATTAGCAGTACCACGAGCAGAGCATTTTGTTCCTTTATTTATCGCCATGGGAAGTGGTGAGAATAAAGGTGAAGTCATTCACCGTAGCTACGAGCTTGGTACATTAAGTTATCTTTGCCTTCAATTTTAATGAAAAAGGATGAAGCAAATATTGCTTCATCCTTTTTACTGTTCATTCACCTAATTAACTAACTTCCAAATGTTGTTTCTCTGATATCTCTGCATTCTTACTATGAAAATAAACCCAAATACATGCAATAAATAATAATGACGATGTAGAGAAGAAAACATATTGGAATCCCGCATGAGCTGCAATTTGTCCACCAAGTACTGGCCCAATCATATTTCCTAAAAATTGAAACGATTGATTATATCCAAATATTCGTCCCGTTACATGGGTTGGTGTATGTTGTTTTAGTAGAGTTTGTACGGAAGGTAATAGTCCTGCTTGTGCAATACCTAATAAAAAGCGAAGAATTAATAGTTGCCAAGCTGAGGTTACAAATGCTTGCGGGATAAAAATAATTCCTGCAGCAAACAACGCTACAACTAACGTTTTTTGAGGTCCAATATGATCTGATAATCTTCCTAGCTTAGGGGCTGCTAAAATGACTGCTAATCCTGTCGCAGACATGACTGCACCTGCAATCATTTGAATATGATCTGTTCCTGGTCCTGCCAAATGCTTTACGTACAACGTAATAATAGGTTGAATTGACATATTTGCAAGCTGAATAATAAACGTTGCTACAAATAAACTTATTATTAAATGTTTTGCTGGGACCATCGTCCATACTTTTTTCGGCTGTGCCTTTCTTGCTTTAGCAGAATGATTCTCCTCATGTAAGAAGAAAAAAACGATAAGAAAGGAAAGGAATAAGAAAGCTCCTGTAACTAGAAAAACATGGCGCATTCCGATTAACTCTGACAAATAACCTCCGAGTATCGGCCCAAGTAATGAACCGCTCACGCCTCCAGTTGAGATTGTAGAAATTGCCCAACCTGAATGTTCTTGCGGAGTTTCTGCAGCAATAAATGTCATCGCTGTAGAAAGGAAACCTGATACCGCTCCCATTAAAAACCGAAGTGCGACTAGTTGATATACGTCCGTCACAAACCCCATAAGCGTCATAATTATCGCCATACCAAGGCTAGCACGTATAAGCATCAATTTCCGTCCATGTATATCACCGAGTTTTCCCCATATCGGTGATACGATCGCACCCATTAAAAATGTTACACCAAATGCAAGTCCCGACCACTGTGCAATACTAGAAGTGCCAGTCACACCTAATTCCTCAATATAAAAAGATAAAAAGGGAATTACTAAACTCATACCTGCTGCAGTGGTAAAACAACCTAGCCAACAAATCATTAAATTCCGTTTCCAGCTGGCCATTTTCACACCTTCTTTCATTCGATACCCATTCTACACCTTTTTTTGTAAAAAGTTTAGTAATTTGCTTTATACATAATAAAGCTCTATCCCCTTGCATTCTTAGCAAAGGGATAGAGTTAATTATCTCCTATAGGTATTAAACGTGCATTGCAGCATCGCTCGTAAAACTCAATCGGACCTGCTTGTCCTATAATTGCATACTCATATCCACTTTTCTTCATATTATATAAACAATGATTCAATAACGTCTTCCCAACACCGTTCACACGATTATGTTTCGCTGTACCCATCGGGCCAAACAGTCCTTTCTTTCCTCTCACAACATCGTAACAAGCGAAACCAATAATTTCTCCTCCTTCCTCAGCAATAAAAATAGGAAACTCTTCTTTATATGTCCGAAATCCATAATCTAAAGATTTTAACCAACGCTCACCAAATTCATCCTTAACAAAACGTGCTAACTTTTCAAAATCAGAAAAAATCACTCTTCTAATATTACAGCTTAAATTATTATAAATAGGATTAAATCTTTTTAAAGCAACGGTTAAGTCTCTTGGCTCAGATGTAATTTGCAATACATCTTTTTGCACATTTTTACTTAAAACCTTTTCAATAACTGTATCCCCTTGAAAAATCGCATATAAAACATGTCCTTCATTTATTAATATTTGCTGAAAACGTTCCATCCGTTTCTTCGCTATTTTTAAAACTTCTATCGTCTTATTTGAAACTTTAAACTCCCCAACATTTATGTATTCTATTTCATTTGCATAATATTGTTGTAGTAACGATATTTTTGCTAAAAAATCCATACCCACCATGTGAAATAAATACATATGTAACTCCGCACAAACTCCAGTACCTTCCTTACAAGCTCCTATAAATAGATGAACTGGATGAATAATTCCTTTATTACACTCGGCCTCTCCTGCTGCAATCTCTAATATTTTATATGCACGTTTTGTAAATTGGAACTCCTCCATCTATATCCATTCCCCCTAAAAATTAAATATCAAACCGTAACCATAAATAATTGAAACAATTATTCCAACCACCAATATACCTGGAAGTAAATTCGCCACTTTAATTTTAATAAATCCAAGTAAGTTTAATCCGATTGCGAATATCATAATACCGCCCGTAGCCGTCATTTCCACTATAAATTGATTCATTAATTCTTTTGGAACAAAACTATTAATTTGTGTTGCAAAAATTGCAATGGCACCTTCATATAAAATAACTGGAATCGCTGAAAATACTACTCCAATTCCTAGTGTTGTCGTTAATATAATAGAAATGAATCCATCAATAATCGACTTTGTAAATAAAATATCATGATTTCCTCGAATCCCACTATCCAATGCACCAAGTATCCCCATTGCGCCAATTGCAAAAATTAAAGTAGCTGTTACAAAACCTTCTGATATGCTTCCTTTCCCTTTCGACCCAACTTTATTTTCTAGCCAATCCCCTAAAAGTTTTAACTTTTCTTCTAATTGTAGCCATTCTCCGATTACCGTACCAATCACTAAACTTAGTATCACAACAAGAAAATTTTCACTTTTCAATGCCATTTGAAGTCCAAGCACAGTAACCGCTAAACCGATTGCGTGCATTATCGTCCCTTTCATACTTTCTGGAATCGTACTAAATAATTTACCAAGTAAAGTACCAAATATAATACAAATCCCATTTACAACTGCTCCTAATATAACCATTTTCATTCTCCATCCTCTGAATTCTTTATTACTACATTCTGGATTACACATTGATTTAAAGGTTATCTATATGTTAACTTAATATTATGAATATTAACAAATGATTTCCACTATTAAAAACCCGCTTTTTTTAACATCTATGAAACTAGCTATAACTTCCCTTTACTACAATCATCGTTAACTTCATTATGAAAATTAACGATAACGGGATAAAACGAAACCTTAATCAATGGGAGTTTTTTCATCCCTACTGATTATGAATTAAACAAAGCGGGATAAAACAAAAAGGGACGGTAACTATGAAAACTTTATTAAAACGACTTTTTTTAATAGCCTTTTTCATTACACCAATTGTTCTATTAATCAATTACACTTATATTTCAAAAGCAAAAGATAAACCAGATACACAAAATACATCAAGTAAAGCAAATTCAACGACCGAAAAGAATACCGAAGACCCTGAAATTACACTCACCTTCTCTGGTGATACAATGTTTGATTGGCAATTACGTCCCGTAATTGAAAAAAACGGAGCTGATTATCCATTCCAACATGTAAAAGAAGAAATAACGAAAGCTGATATTTCTTTTGTTAATTTAGAGTCAGCATTTACAACGAGAGAAAAAAAAGTACCTGGGCAACAATTTTGGATTAAAAGTGATCCATCCACACTACAAGCCATTAAAAACACCGGATATGACATCGTGAACATTGGCAATAACCATACGCTTGATTATGGACAAGATGGACTACTAGACACTATTTCTCACGTCGAAAAATTAAAACTACCTTACACTGGAGCCGGAAAAAACGCTGAAGATGCCTATACCGCTCGTGAACTAACTGTAAAAGGAAAAAAGTTTAAATTTCTTTCCTTTGTACGCTTTATGCCTAACTTTAATTGGGTAGCTGGTGACAATAAACCTGGCGTTGCAAACGGATATGATCTAGATCTTGTAACAAAAACGATTCAAGAACAAAAGAAAGATGCTGATTATGTAATCGTCTATATGCATTGGGGCGTCGAAAAATCTAATCGCCCAATAGAATACCAGAAACAATATGTTCCGAAAATGGTAGAAGCGGGTGCTGATGCAATCGTTGGAAGTCACCCACATTGGTTACAAGGGTTTGAGTATTACAATAAAGTTCCCATCGCATACTCGTTAGGAAACTTTTTATTCCCGAATTATGTAAATGGAAAGAGTGCCGAAACAGGCGTATTGACCTTAACATTTAAAGGGAAGGATGTCCAAATGTCATTCAATCCTTACATTATTCGCAACAACCAAGTTTCTCCTGTAAATGAAGAAGAAAAGAAAAAAGCACTACAATATTTACAAACGGTTTCAACTGATGTAGAAATTGATGATACTGGGAAAATAATTAACAAACGCAATTAAACAGAGAGAGAAAACTTACTCCCTTTGAATTTACAATGTACGTAATCATTCGTATTGCAATACTTTTTGGTTAACTAGCTTTATCCTTCTTAAATATAGAGCGTATTTCGTTTAACTTTTAAAGAATAAAAAAGATAGAACAAGCAGGATTTCCCTCCGCTTGTATCTATCTTTCTTATTTCAAGTAGAATTGTATGTTAACTCTTTTTTTTTATTAAATAAGTAAATCAAACAGCACAGGATTTTTATTAAGCTCCACAAATTGAATGTTATTTTCTTGAAAACGAATAATTAAAGCTTCATAGTCTTTCCTATGTTTTAATTCTATCCCCACTAAAGCTGGACCATTTTCTTTATTATGTTTCTTAATATACTCAAATCGAGTAATATCATCTTCCGGTCCTAATCCTTTATCCAGAAACTCTCGTAGTGCTCCTGAACGTTGCGGAAATTCAATGATGAAATAGTGCTTTAATCCTTCATGAATAAGGGATCGTTCTTTCATTTCTTGCATTCTATCAATATCATTATTCCCACCACTTAACGTACATACAACTGTTTTTCCCTTTATTTCATCTCTGTATAGATCAAGTGCTGCAATAGAAAGCGCACCAGCCGGCTCTGCTACAATCGCATTTTTCTTATACAGTTCTAAAATCGTTGTACAAACCTTTCCCTCCGGTACTAAAACAATGTCATCAATTACATCTTTACATGTTTCAAATGTTAACTTCCCTACCTTTTTAACGGCTGCACCATCAACAAAACTATCAATCTTATCTAATGCGACATTTTTATTTTGTAAAAAAGCTTCTTTCATAGATGCAGCTCCCATCGGTTCTACACCGATTACCTTTGTAGTAGGACTAACCCCCTTTACATATGTACCAATACCAGATGCTAATCCACCACCGCCAATTGCTGTAAATATATAATCAACTGGTTTCTCCATATCATGCATAATTTCAACAGCGACTGTTCCTTGACCAGCAACGACATACGGATCATCAAACGGATGTACAAATGTCATCCTATTTTCCACACAATAGCGCTGCGCCTCTTGGAAAGAACTATCAAATGTATCACCAACTAATACAATTTCTGCGAAATCACCACCGAAAAATTCAACTTGTGATACTTTTTGCTTAGGTGTCGTTGTCGGCATGAAAATTCTTGACGGAATCTTCAATAAATTACACGTATAAGCAACTCCTTGTGCATGATTACCAGCACTTGCACAAACAACACCATTTTGTAACTTTTCTTTCGGTAAACTTTGAATTAAATTATACGCACCACGAATTTTGAAAGAACGAATAACTTGTAAATCTTCTCGCTTAACATATACGTCACATTCATATTTCTCAGATAAAACTGAATCTCGTTGTAACGGTGTTTTAATAACGATATCTTTCATGCAATTATGGGCCATTAAGATATCTTCAATTTTTACTCTCTCCTTTACATTTTGCACCATTTCATATCATCCTTATCTCTTTTTATATTGGCTCAATCAAAATTCGGGATTTTCAGAACTGCACCCGTATTCGCCGATGTTACCATTTGTGCATAACGTCCAAGCCACCCAGTTTTTACTTTTGGTTCTGGTCGTTTCCATTCTTTTTTACGCTTCTCTAATTCCTCATCGCTAACTCTCACTTCTAACAAGCGTTCCTCAACATCAATACATACAATATCTCCTTGTTCAAGAAGTGCAATCGTTCCGCCAGCAGCTGCTTCTGGTGAAATGTGCCCTACTGAAATACCACGTGAAGCACCAGAGAAACGACCATCAGTTAAAAGTGCAACATCTGCTCCTAATCCCATACCAGCAATTGCTGATGTTGGTGCTAACATTTCCGGCATACCAGGTCCGCCTCTTGGTCCTTCATAGCGAATAACAACTACATCCCCTTTCTTAACTTTCCCAAGCATAATGCCGGCAAGCGCCTCATCTTGTGAATTAAAAATAACGCATGGTCCTTCAAATCGTTTTACTTCTGTTGCTCCGCTTTTAATAACCGCCCCGTCTTTCGCAAGGTTTCCTTTTAATATACGTAATCCCCCTTCTTCACTATGAGGATTTTCGAGAGAATGAATCACTTCCTTATCTTGAATCTCTGCATGAGCGATATTTTCTCGTAACGTTTGCCCAGTAGCAGTTATACGATCAAGGTGAAGTACCCCTTCTTTTCGGCTCATCTCTTTCAAAATTGCACTAATCCCACCTGCTCGATCGATATCTTCCATATGCCAATTAGAAGCTGGACTTACTTTACATAAATGCGGTACACGCCTTGAAACTGCATCAATGCGGTTCATATCGTAATCTAATCCCGCCTCTTGTGCGAGTGCTAACGTGTGTAATACTGTATTCGTTGATCCACCCATCGCCATATCAAGTGCAAACGCATCATCAATTGCTTCTTCTGTTACAATGTCGCGTGGTTTAATATCTCTTTCAATTAAAATTTTTAATTTTTCTGCTGCTTGTTTAATTAACTCCTCACGTCTTGGATCAATTGCTAAAATACTCCCGTTACCAGGCAGTGCTAAACCTAACACTTCACATAAACAGTTCATAGAGTTCGCTGTAAACATACCAGAACAAGAACCACAAGATGGACAGCCATGATCTTCAATATCCTTTAATTCTTCTTCTGAAATTTTCCCAGATTGGTAGGCTCCTACCCCTTCAAAAACAGAACTTAAATCGACAACTTCCCCTTTAGATGTTTTCCCTGCTGCCATCGGTCCACCTGAAACAAAAACAGTTGGAATGTTTACACGAAGTGCAGCCATCATCATACCTGGCGTAATTTTGTCGCAGTTTGGAATACAAATCATTCCATCAAACCAATGTGCATTTACAACTGTTTCTACTGAATCTGCAATAATCTCACGACTCGGAAGCGAATACCGCATACCAATATGGCCCATCGCAATTCCATCATCTACTCCGATTGTATTGAATTCAAATGGAACCATGCCTGCTGCACGCACTGCTTCTTTAACAAGTTTCCCAAACTCATTTAAGTGCTTATGACCTGGAATAATTTCAATAAAAGAATTACAAATTGCTATGAACGGCTTATCAAAATCTTCATCTTTTAAACCAGTTGCTTTTAATAAACTACGATGCGGAGCTTTATCAAAACCTTTTTTAATCATGTCACTTCTCATCTTGTCAAATCCCTTCTTACACATTTTTTCTCTTACATAATATATTTTTTAAAATAAAAACTCTCACCTCAGCAATCAACTACTACTTAATAGTAGCTTTGATTGCTGAGGCGAGAGTTTCGCGTTACCACTCAGCTTCCTTACACTTCTCACGAAATATAAGCTCTGTAGGTCCAACCAGACCTCCGTCCTTTTACCGGAGACGATGCCGCCGCCCTCTACTCAGTTTCCCTTTCGCAAGCGATGCTCCGAGGTGATCTTCAATGATTCGATAGTTACTACTCTCACAGCCTTGGAGCAGCTCTCTGAAACGATCATAATCATCTACTTTCCTCTTCTTTGCATATACAAAATATAAAGTCGGAATATTCTTAATTAACTTTTATTTATTAAACGTATTATAGGACTTTGTTCTTTTCATTGTCAATATATTTTTTGGGAATTTATTTTTTTAATCTCCATTCACATACTAAACAGTTATTTGTTTTTTCTCAAAACAAAATTGGAATGAACTTCTTACACGTACTCATATATTACTTAAGTATGTTTGCTTTTCTACATAAAGAAAACCAATTTAAAACATATAAAAAAATTATGAGGAGATGAGGGAAATATGTTAAAAGGTAAAATAGCATTAGTTACTGGAGCAAGCCGAGGAATTGGACGTGCTATCGCAAAACGTTTAGCAAACGACGGTGCATTAGTTGCTGTTCATTATGGTAACAGAAAAGAAGATGCTGAAGAAACTGTTCATGAAATTCAATCAAATGGCGGATCAGCTTTTTCTATCGGTGCAAATCTTGAATCTTTACACGGTGTAGAAAACCTATATGATTCTTTAGATACTGAATTGCAAAAGCGAACTGGTGGAACGGAATTTGATATTTTAATAAACAACGCTGGAATTGGACCTGGTGCTTTTATTGAAGAAACAACTGAACAATTTTTTGATAGAATCGTTTCAGTAAATGCAAAAGCACCATTCTTCATCATCCAGCAAGCACTACCACGTTTACGTGACAATAGCCGCATTATTAATATTTCATCAGCTGCCACCCGCATTTCTTTACCTGAGTTCGTTGCATATAGTATGACGAAAGGCGCTATTAATACAATGACTTTTACGTTAGCAAAACAGCTTGGCACACGTGGTATTACGGTGAATGCAATTCTTCCAGGCTTTATCAAAACAGATATGAACGCAGAACTCTTAAGCGATCCAATGATGAAACAGTATGCTACTAACATTTCAGCTTTCAATCGATTAGGTGAAGTAGAAGACATTGCCGATACTGCTGCATTTCTCTCTTCCCCTGATAGTCGCTGGGTTACTGGCCAATTGATTGATGTGAGCGGAGGATCTTGTTTATAAAAAACATATATTTTCAAATCTTTTTTATTGCGCAATAAAACAATTTATATAATACTATATAAAACATATAAATTTAGGAGGATTACAGCAATGTCAGAAAAAACATACGAACTCGCAACCTTCGCAGGTGGTTGTTTTTGGTGCATGGTAAAGCCATTTGATGAACTTCCTGGTATTCATAAAGTGCTTTCCGGCTATGCAGGTGGTCATGTAGAAAACCCAACATATGAACAAGTAAAGGCTGGAACATCTGGACATTTAGAAGTCGTTCAAATTACATTCGATCCTTCTATTTTCCCATATCAAAAATTATTAGATTTATATTGGCCACAAATCGATCCGACTGATGATGATGGACAATTTTTCGATCGTGGCCCCTCTTACCGCACCGCTATTTTTTATCATAATGAAGCGCAAAAAGAGCTTGCAGAAAAATCGAAGCAAACTCTTGCAGAAAGCGGTATGTTTAAAGATCCAATCGTGACTGAAATTCGTCCGACTGCACCTTTTTATGAGGCTGAAGAATACCATCAACATTTTTATAAAAAGAACCCAGAGAAATATGCTACCGAGCAAAAAGAATCTGGTCGTGAAGATTTCATTAAAGAAAATTGGCAAAAAAAATAATAAAAACGCATCGTGCTTTCTTTTCAAAGTACGATGCGTTTTTATCTTTGAAAAAAGTACCATACAATAAAAAAACAATTGCTGTTAAAAACTAATTACCAGGTAGTCGGATACCTCGCCAGCTACCTACATCACATTGGCCATATTCATTATTACCCACTGCTACAACCGTTCCGTCTGATTTAAGACCGACTGTATGAGCACAACCCGCTGCTATCGCTACAATATCACGCCAATCACTTACATTACATTGGCCATACTCATTCCAACCCGTTGCTACAACCGTTCCGTCTGATTTAAGACCGATTGTATGATTCGTGCCAACCGCTATCGCCACAATACCGTGCCAGCCACTTACGTCGCATTGGTCATGTTTATTATTACCCACTGCCGTTACCGTGCTGTTTTGTTTAAGACCAACTGTATGAAGATAACCAGCCGCTATCGCCACAATATCGCGCCAGTCACTTACATTGCATTGTTTATACCGATTATTACCTACTGCCGTCACATTGCCGTCCAATTTAAGACCGACTGTATGCCAGTCACCCGCTGCGACCGCAACAATATCACGCCAGCTGTTTACATCGCATTCTCCTTCTTTATTTCGGCCCACTGCTACTACCGTTC
>NZ_BOQD01000240.1 GCF_018332515.1 Bacillus hominis
ATACAACGAACGTTTATTTGAAGTTGGATTACGCAATGATAATGCCTATGTCATCTGATAGATATGAAAATTATGAAGGAATGTTTTTAAGACTGCATCAAAGCACAGTTTTACATTTACGAAAAGATGCAGATGTAAAGAAACTAGAAGAATCAATTCAACTTAAAGGAAACGGCGGTACGTTTCATTTAAAAAATTTAGGTGATGAAATAAATATAGATGTTACTCTTAACAGCTATTCTGAAATACCTCAACTTATAGTAGGAATCTTATTCATTCTATTCTCGATCGTCGGAATGGTAGTAACAACCATCGTTTCTATCTTGATGAGAAAGAGGGAATTTGGTATAAAAATAGTTTTTGGCGAAAGTAAATTTGGAATGTTTATTCAAATTGTTTTAGAAAACATTATTGTAGCAATAGCTGGCTTAGGAATATCAATAGCTTACTTTTCATGGAGATATGGGAAGCTGCTGCAAATGTCAAAGGATTTTAAAGCAGTATCGGCATTAGACTTTAAATTGGACATGCCTATATTATTTTTAGTATTTCTTTTCTTATTATTGATTATCATTGTCTCGAATGTAATTGTCTTCTTATTTATTAGAAAACTCGAACCGAAAACATTAATAGGTGGGATGGAATAATGGGTTTAATTGAACTAAAAGATATTAAAAAGGTGTATAGTAACAAGAATCACAATACGTTCGCCTTAAACGGTATAAACTTAACTATAAATAAGGGCGAAATTATAGCAATAATGGGGCGATCAGGCTCAGGGAAAAGTACACTATTAAATGTTATAGGGTTAATTGATATGCCAAATGAGGGTGAATATACGTTAAATGGAAAACCATTAAATGAAATTAGAGCGAATAAAGTTCATAAAACAAGAAATGAAATGATTGGATTTATTTTTCAATATTTTGCATTGTTAAAAGAACATACTGTACTAGATAATGTAGCACTACCACTCACATATAGAAAGCTAAAGCAAAGAGAAAGAGAAGATAAGGCGAAGTTCTATTTAGAAAAAGTAGGTTTAAAAGAACATATGCATAAAACACCAGACGAGCTATCAGGTGGACAACAGCAGCGAGTCGCAATTGCAAGAGCGTTAGTAGGTGAACCAGAATTAATTTTGGCTGATGAACCGACAGGGAATTTAGATAGAAAAACAGGAGAAGAAATTATGAATTTGCTATTACAACTGAATGAAGAAGGACGAACGATTATTATTGTAACGCATGATATTGAGGTAGCGAATAAGTGTAATAGAATTATTGAGTTAGTTGATGGGGAAGTTGTGCGGAGTTAAATGATGTTAATAAGGGAATATATATTAACTAAAATACATCGCAATTTGGCGATGTATTTTTTATAAGAATAGTATATAAATTCGATTCTTATCGTAACAAAGTAGGATTAATAATGATGGTAGAACGTGGGTTGCTCCAAATGGTGGAAGGATAACAATTTAAACATAGTATCAAGAAAAAACGCCTTGTTAATAAAGAAACAAGGCGTTTTTCGTATATAAATTTACCACTCAATCGGATCTTCTCCATACACTTCCCATAACTTAGGAAACATGTTTTTCAATCCTTCTTCGTCATCTTCATCCCAATCTAATTCGATATCAATATTAGAAGCTCTTTCATTTGAAAGTACATGATAAAGTGTGAAGTATGTATCATCTTCATCTCCAGTCTTCTCCACATATACTTCTTGTCCGAAATATAGCGTAAGTTCTTCAATTTCAGGAACATCATCCTCACTCAAATTTTCTAATACAGAAATTAACCGTTCTGGATCTTCAATACAAGCTTCGTATGTCTCTTTTTCTTGGAACAATAGCCATCCGCGGAAGTAATCAAAAGAATCATCCGAACAACCACCCATAATAATATAAGCAGCTGCCCATAAGCGAGATGTATAGGAAGCTTTTAATATATGATGCATATGCGTATCAAAAGCAACAATTTCATGTACTGTACGTTTAGCGAGGTGAGAAGTAAGCCATTCTAGTTGTTCTTCTTGGTCCTCACCTTTCGTTTTTGCACGATTAAGTAGTTCCCAAAATTCTTCTTCTGTTATCGTTTTTTCTTTTATGTAATCTTCCCCAGGGCATGGGTCTGTATATCCTTTTTTACGTTTGGAAGCAACTAGTTTGTTAGCTTCTTTCATACATTCTTCTTCTGTTTCAAACTCTTTCGCTTTCACACTACCAGCTGTGCCAATTTTTCCGTAAAACACAACGTAGTCTCTATCTTTCACAATGATTTTCCAAAACTTATTTGATTTCTCAGTTTGCTGGATTAATAACGTTTCCATTCGTACCCCCATAATGCTTTTCTAGTGTGCATTGTGATTGTAACATATGTATAAATACCTGTAATGACAAAAAGGTGAGTGTAGTTTTTGGAAAATTCGAAAATCATTGAATGGAATAGAAAAATTTAGTAATCTTATTTGTACAGTACATATATAATCATTTTGTAATAATTTGATATTTAATATATAAGGGGGCATTACGGATGGATCTTACGTTTAAAGTTGAGGAAACATGTTTTAATTACCGTGTCGGAGCAATTTGTAAACAGGGTAATAAAATTCTTATTCAGCAAGGTGACGGTGAAGATTTTTGGTACGTACCGGGCGGACGAGTGAAAATGCTAGAAAATAGTGAAGATGCGTTAAAACGAGAGCTTGCAGAAGAATTAGGTGTTCCTATTAAAGGGAAGAGATTAATATGGTCAGTAGAAAATTTCTTTACACTTTCTGAGCGAAAGTTTCATGAAATTAGTTTCTATTATGAAGTAGAGCTACAGGAGTTACCTGCAAATGGAGCAGATCAATATATTTTGGAAGAAGAGGGTAGAACGTATTTGTTTAAGTGGGTGCCAGTAGAAGAGTTAGAAGCATATAACTTACAGCCTGCATTTATAAAAGAGAAAGTAAAGGATATAGCAGTTCATACAGAACATATCGTTTTACAAAATTAAATGTATTCGGAGGGGAAAAACGGTGAAGGGGACTAAAAAAGAGGTACATATAAATGACAAAGTAATTCGTTACACACATATCGAAAAAGGTTCCAGTGCGGTTTGCTTTATGTTCTCAGGTTCAGGATACAATTATGATAAACCGTTATTCTATTATGCGACGATGCTTATGCTCGAAAATAAAATAGATGTAGTACATATTCATTATTCCTATGATGGACAATTAATGAATAAACCAATGGAAGAAGTAACGAAAGTAATGATGGATGATATTAATCCTATAATGAATGAAGTATTAAAAAATGAGCAATACAACTATACTATGTTTTTAGGGAAATCACTTGGAACGATTCCGATTGCAAATGATTTAATGAAGAGAGAAGAGTTTTTACAGTCAAAAATGATATTATTGACACCTTTACTAACGTTTGAAACGATTTTTGATTCTATCTTACATAGTAATCATGAAGGGCTTTTAGTAATTGGAGACAAGGATCACCAATACAATGCAGATCAAATTAATCAATTACATAAAACGAATTTAAAGATCGATGTTGTCAAAAACGCAAACCATTCTGTAAATATTGGAGAATTTGAAACGGAAAATTCAATTGAAGCAATAGCAAAAGTAATAGAACAACTTAAAGAAGTTGTAAGGACAAACTAATTTAAGTTTCAATACATACAAAAAGAGGTGCAATTTGCACCTCTTTTTTATTTAATAAGCCTTCAGCACATGAAGCAAATAAGCCTTCCGATTCAGCGGATTAAAGTCAACACGTTTTCGAGTAGGGAAGGGAGCTTTCAGCTTTGTGAAACAACCTGGCTTCGTTGTGAAGATACCTTCTCCTTCAGTAAACGAATGGAGCATTTGTTTAAAATTTTCTGTTTTCGCAACAGGTAATGATCCTGTTAACTGATAAGAATCATTATTTAATATAGGCTCTGCGAAAGTTGCTGGTATGGCAGCTAATTTATACATTGCGGTACTAATCGCATGCTCTGGAACAGTCAATTCAAATTCATTAATTGGTTCATACACGCATGTATCAGCTTGTTTTAAAGCATTCATTAAAACGAGTGGTGTTAAGTTTCTAAAGTCACTCGCTGTTGTAACAGGGCTGGCATAACCAGTATGTGTTAACGTGACGGAAATGTCCGTAACTTCCCATCCGTATAAACCTTGTTTTAACGTTTGAAATACCGTATCTTCAATCGCTTTATGAAATGCTAAAGGTAGTGATCCAAGTTCAACACCTAAGTTGTACGTTATGCCAGAGTTATGCTTCCCACGTTCAACTTTGAAACCGATTGTTGCGTAAAATGGATTCGCTTTTTCACCCATTATCTCAACGTTATTTCCTATGCCCATTGGTTTTTCAATACATACAACTCGTGTATTTGAAAAAGTAACTTGTAAATTGTATTTTTCATAAAGTGTTGTTTCAATCACTTCTTTTTGCACTTCACCGAAAAGGCGAATGTATAGTTCATTATGAACATCGTCTTTCCACACTTTAATGAGCGGATCTTCTTCACATAGTTCCATAAGAGCAGCGTATAAATCATGAATTCGCTCTTTAGGTACAGCATCAATGGCAGCTTCCATTTGCGGTTCGGCAAAGTGAATATCTTTTATATAATCTGTCCGTTCACCGATAATATCACCAATTTTAATAGCACTCAGTCCCCATACTTTACAAAACTCACCGCTATGAACGGTAGAAGTTTGAACGGCAGTTCCATTATGAAACATGCACATTTTTTTAATCTTTTCTTTATGTGATTGAGACTCAATGCGCTGAATATCAACATATTTTCTAACGTGTAAGCTACCAGAAAAAACTCTTACATAAGCAATCTTTTCACCAGAAGGTTCACGTTCTATTTTAAACACAACACCAGATAATGTTTCATTTTGCGCCGATTTATTAGCTGGAATTAGAGCTGAAATATTTCCAAGTAGTTCAGCTACTCCCATACCTGTCATTGCTGAACCGAAAAAGATCGGATACACATTTGCCTGCTGTATTTGTATTTCTAGTTCTTTTCTTAATAGTATGTCCGGTACTATTTCGTTATTTACATATGATGCAAGCAATGTTTCATTATACAGTGCTAATCGTTCCATACAATCGTCATATGATTTATATTCAATAATACGAGCTTCCTTTGTTCCTTCGTTCTCAGCAGAGTAGAAGGGGAATGCGTCATATGAAAGAATTTCTTTTATTTGTTTCAGAACTTTTTCAGTATTTGCTCCACTACGATCAATTTTATTAACAAATAAAACAGTAGGTATGTTTAGTTTCTGTAATGTTCGCATTAAAATCTTTGTTTGTGCTTGCACCCCTTCAACGGCAGAGATAACTAAAATGGCACCGTCTAAAACACGGAATGATCGCTCCACTTCAGCGATAAAATCAGCGTGTCCTGGTGTATCAATGACATTTACTTTTACATCATCAATAAAGAAAGAAACGACAGATGCTTTAATCGTAATTCCGCGCTGTCTTTCTAATTCCATTGAGTCAGTTTGCGTACTTCCGCTATCAACGTGGCCGATTTCTTTAATCACATTCGTTTCATATAGAATACGCTCAGTCAAACTCGTCTTGCCAGCGTCTACGTGCGCGACAATCCCTATATTTATTGTTGTCATATATAAATATCCTCATTTCATTGTCCATTTTCATTTCCTCATTTCTATTTGTGAATTTCCGCATTATAATCACTCTCCAGTTATTTAAATTAGTACTATTATAGTGCAATTTACATTTTTTGTAACGCGACGAAGCGCCTTAATTTGGAAAACTAAAAAGAAAACAAAATGCTTGCATTATAAATCGATATAGAATATATTAATTGATATATCAACTATTGATATATCAAACGTTTTGTTTTGGATGTAAAGGAGGGGTAATTTGACAAGTTCATGCTCAAAAGAAGCGATTATTTTATATAAATTGCACTTCCTCAATAAAGAAGTAAGTTCGAAGTTTGAAGGGTGTACGGGTATGAGTCAGTCTAGATTAGAGCTTTTACTTCAGTTATATGAAGTAGATGAAATTAGTCAAAAAGCACTTCAGCAAGAAGTGAATATTGATAATGCTGCGATTACGAGGCATTTAAAACAGCTAGAAGCAAACGGAATGATTGTAAGACGTAAAAATCCAGATGATAACAGAATTACGTTAGTTTCTCTTACAGAAGAGGGGCGAAATAAAATTAAAGTGTATCAAGAGGAAAAAGAACGTTTTGCAACTTCAGCATTTAAAGGATTAAGTGAAGAAGAACGCGACAATCTTTTAACGATGTTAGATCGAATTCAAGAAAACATAAAAGAATTATAAAAAAGGGAGAATACAACTATGACAAACTTACTAAAAACTAATGACTTTAACGAAATTTTAACAGGACGCCGTTCAATCCGTAAGTACGATCCTTCGGTGAAAATTAGTAAAGAAGAAATGACAGAAATTCTTACAGAAGCAACACTTGCACCATCTTCAGTAAATATGCAACCATGGCGTTTCCTTGTTATTGAAAGTGACGAAGCAAAAGCAACACTTGCGCCACTTGCGAAATTCAATCAATCTCAAGTAGAAACATCTTCAGCAATGATTGCTGTATTTGGTGACTTAAATAACTTTGACAACGCAGAAGAAATTTACGGTACAGCAGTTGAGCGTGGTTTAATGCCAGCTGAAGTAAAAGAAGATCAAATGCAAAAACTTTCAGGTTACTTCTCAATGGTTACACCAGAAGTTATGAAAGATACGGTATTAATTGACGGTGGTCTTGTAGCAATGCAATTTATGCTAGCAGCTCGTGCTCACGGCTATGATACTTGTCCAATCGGTGGATTTGAAAAAGACCAAATCGCAGAAGCATTTGGATTAGATAAAGAGCGTCACGTACCAGTAATGTTAATTTCAATCGGAAAAGCTGCTGACAGTGGTTACCAATCAGTACGTCTTCCAGTTGAAAAAGTTGCTGAGTGGAAGTAATTTTATAAAAAACAGAAATAAGTGAGTTATGAGAGGGGAAACACCATGATTATTATTCACGCAATATTTCAAGTAGACACAGCAAAACAACAATCATTTTTAGAAGAAATTCAACCACTACTTCATGGTTCAAGAGAAGAAAGTGGAAATGTATCTTACGATTTATATAAAGATACAGAAAAAGAAAGTGTTTATACAATGGTAGAAGTATGGAAAGATGAATCAGCAGTTGCGAGCCATAATACAAGTGAACACTTCACATCTTTCGTTAGTAAAGCATCACAGTTTTTAACTGCTCCGCTTGATATAAAGGTTTATAATGGAGAGTTAGTAAAATAATGAGGTAGAAAAAGATGACTTTAGCGTATTGCTAGGGTCATCTTTTTTATTTTGATAGGAATATATTTACTTCTAACTTAATGTGTTATAATTTGGAAAATAAATATTCTTAATTTTAAAAATATTTAAAGGTGGTAGTGAAATATATGAACATATTAAAGAAAATCACTAACAATATTTCAAAGGTCATTATAGGAAAAGATGAATCGATTGAACTCGCAGCAATAGCTCTTATAGCAAGAGGACATATTTTATTAGAAGATGTACCTGGGACTGGAAAAACAACATTAGCAAAAAGCTTAGCGAAAAGCGTGGATGCTAAGTTTCAAAGAATACAATTTACAGCTGATACTTTACCTGGAGATGTTATTGGTCTCGAATATTTTAATGTGAAGGAATCGGAATTTAAAACGAGGTTAGGTCCTATTTTTGCAAATATAGTATTAGTGGATGAAATTAATCGAGCTGTACCGAGAACGCAATCTTCGTTACTTGAGGTTATGGAAGAGCGTACCGTTACGATTGCGAAACAGACATACTCGCTACCAGATCCTTTCCTTGTTATTGCAACGCAAAATCCACTCGAGTCAGCGGGCACATTTCCGTTACCAGATGCTCAGTTAGACCGTTTTTTACTTACTATACGCCAAGGTTATCCTACGAGAGAAGCAGAAAAGGAAATGATGAATCGCTTCCAAACGAATGATCCGTTAGAAACGTTACATTCTATTATTTCAAGTGAAGAA
>NZ_BOQD01000241.1 GCF_018332515.1 Bacillus hominis
TTATATGTACAAGAAAATCGCAGTAAGTATGACTATGGCAGCATTATTATGCGGGGCAACTGTCTTCCCTGCTTCCGCTGCCACACCAAAAGAAGTAACAATGCATCATCATAAGCCTATTTCAGAAGAAGAAATGCAGTCGCTCGAAAAACTCGGCTATAACAAACATGAAATATGGAAAGCTGCCCACATTGCAAGAATAAGCAAAAAGGAAATTAAAGATGTCTTAGCTTACTATAAGCAAAATAAATCTTGGGAGAAAACCGCCGAGCATTTCGGTGTAGATCCAAGTAAGTTGAAAAAGCATCATATGAATAAAGAAACGAAAAAAGCACTACTGCAAGAATTAGCAAATATGCAAAAGTCCACACCAGATGGACTAAAACAAAAAATGAAAGAGTATAACATAGGCTTACGTCAGCTCACGGTATTAACAATCATCGCTCAAAAAAGTAATACTTCTCTTGATGATGTACTGAAAATGAAAAAAGATGGGATGGATATTAAACAAATTGCGGAAAAATTAAATGTTAAAAGAGAAGATATACGAGCAGAGATGATTAAATTAGTGAAGTCCATTAAAGAAAAGAAAACAAATTAACACGCCAAAAAGGAAGAGGTATTCAATACTCTTCCTTTTCTTTATCCCGCTATTT
>NZ_BOQD01000242.1 GCF_018332515.1 Bacillus hominis
TATGTAATGTAAATGAGAGAAAAGAGGGTTCTTTACTATGAAGTCATTAGAAGAGATTTTACAATACAATGAAAAATTCGTTGAAGAGAAAAAATACGAAGAGTATGAAACAGGAAAATTTCCAAATAAAAAAATGGTAATTATCTCTTGTATGGATACTCGTCTTGTTGAACTATTACCGAAAGCGATGAATATGCGTAACGGTGATGTGAAAATTATTAAAGTAGCAGGCGCTGTTATTTCACATCCATTCGGAAGTATTATGCGTAGTATTTTAGTTGCTGTATACGAACTTGGTGCCGAAGAAGTATGTGTAGTTGGTCACCATGATTGTGGTATGGCAAAAATTCAAGCAAGCAGTACGATTGAGAAGATGAAAGAGCGCGGTATAACAGAAGAGAAATTAGATACACTTCGTTACTCTGGAATCGATTTAGAACAATTCTTGCGCGGCTTCTCTAGTGTAGAAGAAAGTGTAGAACATAGCGTATCAGTACTTCGCAACCATCCGTTACTTCCGGAAGAGGTACCTGTTCACGGTCTTGTTATAGATCCTGACACAGGAAAATTAGATTTAGTTGTGAATGGTTACGACAATTAAGAATTTACTTTGTCATCCTTTTTATCTGGGACAGGATCAAATCCTCCTGGATGGAAAGGGTGGCATTTTAATATGCGCTTACATGTAAGCCAAAATCCTTTGAGTGCACCGTGTTTTTGAAACGCTTCTAATCCATAATGAGAGCAAGTCGGATGAAAGCGACATGTTGGTGGTGTCATTGGAGAAATGAACTTTTGATAAAAGCGTATAATACCGATAAAAATCTGTTTCATAATGGGCTCCTTTTCAGCATAGTCTTAAAGTATTATAGCACGACCGTACATAATTCTTTACTAATGTCGATTTCCGTTATATCATATTGGATATAACGGAATTAAATTAAAAGCGGGAGAGATGTTGTATGCCATCAGTAGAAAGCTTTGAATTAGACCATACGATTGTAAAGGCGCCTTATGTAAGACATTGCGGAGTTCACAATGTAGGTAGTGACGGTATTGTAAATAAATTTGATATTCGTTTTTGCCAACCGAATAAACAAGCAATGAAACCAGATGTTATTCATACGTTAGAGCATTTATTAGCATTTAATTTACGTAAATATATTGATCGTTATCCGCATTTTGATATTATCGATATTTCACCAATGGGCTGCCAAACAGGATATTATCTTGTTGTAAGCGGGACACCAACAGTTCGTGAAATCATTGATTTATTAGAACTAACATTAAAAGATGCGGTTCAAATTACAGAAATTCCAGCTGCAAATGAAACACAATGTGGCCAAGCGAAGCTTCACGATTTAGAAGGAGCAAAACGCTTAATGAACTTCTGGTTAAGCCAAGATAAAGATGAACTTGAGAAAGTGTTTGGATAAAGTGAAACTGCCTGTGAAAGGGCAGTTTTTTTATTTGTAAAAGAGAAAAGTACAAATTTTATATAAAAACAATGAGTGTGCTAAACTAATGAAAAAGGAGTGATGGTAATGAATTGGAGTGAAATAAGAACCAAATATCCGGATACTCTTGTATTAGTAGAAGCTGTTTCAGTTTATTCAAAAGGGAATAAACGTATGATTCAGGAAATGTCAGTAGTAGATGAATATAATAGTACAGAAAGTGCATGGGCTGCATATAAGAAAATACATCGCGATTTTCCACAAAGGGAATTTTACATTTTTCATACAAGGAAAGAAGAGATTGAAGTAGAAGAACAACGATTTAGCGGAGTACGTGGGAGAGCATGAAAATTCGAATGTTTTTAAACATATAATCCTCCTTTAAAAGAACAGTATAAATGGAATAACAAAAACAATCGTAAAAAGACTTAACCCGATGCTAATAACCCCAATTTGCTTTTGCTGTTTTTGAATCGTCTCAATTCCTACTAAAATGCCATATAAACTAAAGAGGAACAAAATGATAGGTGAAAAGATTTGAAAGTTCATTGTAAATAAGCTGTATAAACATAGAAGTAAAGTAATAACAACGATGATGAGTTGTATTTGTCTTATGTGTATTTTAGCCCTCCTTAGTAGAAAGAGAAATTACCGAGAGAAAATAATAACAATAGCAACGATTAAAGTGAATACGCCAGAAAAGAAGGAGAGTGTACTATGTACTTTCTTTTGTTTCTGTTTTTCTTCTGCGCTCATGATGAAGGTCATAATAGATAAGGCGATGAGCATATAAGGCAATGTAACAAGTGCGTCTATCAACATCCCGGATAGAGCGAGCGCGATGACGATAAGAGCCGATACAATTCGTAATGTTTTTAGCATACAAATCTCCACCTTTTTTCAAAGTTGGTCTCTATTTTATTAAGTGCTTGTAAATGCTAAATTGGTCAAAATTTCATTCTATACATAGCGAGAGTAGTTCGATATGAAAACGAAGAACATAAGAATAGAAACGAAAAAAAACGGAATGCTCATTGATTTTCGTCCGGATTTAATTTCGTTAATTCCTAGAAGAATAAAGAAACAACTAAGGGCGAATTGCGTGTATGGGAGAAGTGCGAAATTATCAGTAATAAGAGCATAAGTGCAAAGCGAGAGTATGAGAAGCGTGAGAAGTCCTAAAACAATCCGTAATCCAGTTAGCATGAAATTCCCCCTTTTAAATAGACTATTTACCGGAATATTTCTGAGAAGCTAAGAAATAAAGCACCGGCACCAGCTATGAAAGCAAGAATACCGCTAGATTTTCTGTCTTTTTTTATTTCTCCTAGTCCTATAGTGAAAGCCATCAATCCTAAGAAAATGAACATATAAGGCATCGTTTCTCTATTACCAGTAAAAAATCCATAAATTGCTACAGATAGAGCAATAAGTGAAAAAGTAATCCGCAATCCTTTTAGCATATATATACCCCTTTATTTTATATAACTACTGATGAGAACAATCCAACTGAAAGCTCCAGCAGCAATACAAATAAATCCTGTTCCTGAATCTTTTTTCTTTATTTGTTCAATTGCGATGAGAAACATTAAAGCTCCTAATAGAAATTGTGAAAGTGGTAGAAAGTTATTTTGACCTGTATAGAGCCCAATTGCCGATACAATTATCACAGTGAGTGCGATTGCGATGCGAAGTATACGAAGCATACTATGAGTCCTCCTTATTATTTTTTGAGTAAGGGTTATCTTCTGGCTTATCAACAGAATGTTTATATGCACACCCTTTATTAATCGTCATGACGGAGAGTACGAGGATGACTAGCACGATTATAATCCCAATAATTAATATTTTGAACATGAAACCCCTCCTTTTCTTTATTTTACATAATTTTGTAATTGATGAAAACAATAGAAATTAAAAGGATGAAAGAAGGGTGTTACATGGAGAATAAAAAAACATATTATATATCAGTTGGAAATGGTCAAATTTCACAAGTGAAGACGGCGGACACGTATAATTTTGAAATTTATGCAAATGACGAAGAGATTACGGAGTTAAGAGAGTATTTTGATCAAGCGTATGAAGAGGACTTAGGTTCGTATGTACGCTCCCACGTTCCATTCGTTGAGTATCATCACGATTCGAATAATGATCGATATGATGAACAACTACAAAAAGCATATAAAATGATTTATGATCTAGGGAATCATGAAACGAAAGAATTAGTCGCGCAAATGGGAATAATCAATGGATTGTAATTGGATAATATTATGCAGAAAAGCGAGAATATGCTACAATTTGTGGTAGGAAAAACTTGTAACAATCAATAGGGGAGTAATGGCATGTACAAATTTAAAGATTATTACCACAACACTGTACAATTATCGTTTGAACGTTACCCATTTTCTCCTGAACCAAAGCATGTTTGGGTTGTATGCCGGTACGGGGATCAATGGTTATTAACGCATCATTTACGCCGCGGTCTTGAATTTCCAGGTGGTAAAGTAGAACTAGGGGAAACACCGGAAGAAGCGGCAGTTCGGGAAGTTCATGAGGAAACCGGCGGCATAGTTTCTGATTTAACTTACTTAGGACAATACAAAGTATCCGGAAAAGACAAAATAATCATTAAAAACATTTATTTTGCAACAATTAGTGCGGTAGAGCAACATACGCATTACGAAGAAACGAAAGGGTCTGTTTTATTAAAAGACATTCCTGATAATATTAAAACTGATAGAAAATTTAGCTTTATTATGCGCGACGATGTATTAGCGCGTACAATGAAACATATAGAAGAAATCGGCTGTTTTACGAAGTAAAATGGCCGGTTTCTTTTTTTGTTCCAAAAAATGGTGTGAATATATCTTTACATAGATTTGGATATCTTATACAATTTTTGTAAAGATATCTTTACTTTTTGGGAGGGGAAAAGATGGATAAAATAAAAGAAACAACAGTTTCTGTTTCTATGCTTAAATTAAATGTCTATTCATTTCTTATAATATTTACTCTTGTCTTGTTTTGATCTCTGCCCCTAAAAACGAGAGGACCTCCAGTAAATCATCTACCACACGTGAATGTTCAAAGTCATCCCAAAATGAATCTCTCTTCCAAACGCCAAGAATGCCTATTTGTTCAGCTCCTATTACGTCATTCTCTGGATGATCTCCAACGTAAATACATTCTTCGGCCTTAACATTTAGCTTTTGGAGAGCTCGTTTGAAAATCTCGGGATGTGGTTTTTTAATTCCTGCAGCTTCTGAAACGAGAATTGTATTTGTATACGTATGTATGTTTAAGGCGCGAAGGTTGTTCATTTGAAAATCAGTAAAGCCGTTTGTAATAATACCGATTTTTATATTTTGCTGAGTTAGTCGTTGAAGTAATTCATGCATGTTTGGGAAAGGAATACAGTGATGTTGAAAGTTTGTAGTGTAGTCATGCAGCAGTTGATCTTGTGTTAAAGTAGTAAGGTTGTATTCGCAGAGGAGAATGGCATATACCTTATCTTTCCACGTATATCCATTATTGTCGAGTTCAAGAAAACGAGAGCAATACTCGGATTTTTCTACTTTTATCAAATGAGAGGCGAAGCGATCATATTGATCACAGATAAATCGCACTAAAGATTGACGACGATCTAATAGTGTCCCATCTAAATCGAATAGCACCGCACGAATCATATGTAACCTCCTCAAAGCTTTTATAAATAATTATCGCATATTTGTGAAAAAATGATTATCATATTTTTGTAGACTGTAACGACGGAGGTTCAAATGAAAGAACTGTATGGGAAGTTAGCATGTTTTATAATTTTAATTAGCTTTGTAGCTGGATGCGATATGGCGGAGAAAACTTCGAAAAGAGAGAAAAAAGATGTGTGTGAAACGACAGAAGACTGCACACAAATAGGCGATAAGATGCTTCAGAAAGTATATAAAAAGATAGATGGACTTTCAGAACTTGAAGTACTAGAGGATTATGATTTAGAAGGACATTCAAGTAACGATATGAAAGAAGCAGAAATGAAAAAAGAGGATGATGAAAATTATTTCTTTTTAGCTTCTTATTATATTGATGGTGATGAAATTATAGATCCTTATTTCGATAAACTAGATCGCAAACGATTGAATAAGGCTTTTGCGGAGGATAAGGACGCGAAAGAAGAAGTATTAAAGCAACGTCAAGATAGGGATTATCATGAATCGTTATGGAAGATGTATAGCACGCTTATTCCAGCTAAGTATCGCACTGACATAAAAGAGTTTGACATGGTAACAGATGGTTACGACGGAATTGTCGCCCACGTTATGCCGAGTATGGAGTATCCGAAAGAGTGGACCATTAGTCTAGATACGCTTGATTCTGCAGTAAATATCGATCAAGTGATGAAAACATTAATACATGAGACGGCTCATGTATTGACGCTAGGATATAAACAAATACCAGTAAATGAAAAGTACTTAAAGGCTTTTGAAGAAGATAAAGATATTTCATCATACCAAAATAAATGTAAATCTCTTTTCTTACAAGAAGGATGTGCGAAGGAGAGCTCTTATATAAATCAATTTCATAATTTGTTCTGGAAACCAATTGACCAGGAGTGGACAGAAAAGAATGTGGAAGAAAGCGAAGAAGCTCAAATTGAATTTTTTAAGGAAAAGCATGGTGAGTTTGTTTCACTGTATGGGACGACAAATGTAGCAGAGGATATTGCAGATACATTTACAGCATTTATTTTACAAGATTCCAAAAAGGTGAAAGAAGGAACAGAATTAAAATATAAAAAAATTGCCTTCTTCTATCAATTCCCCGAGCTTGTAAAAATGAGAGCGGAAGTGTTAGCGGGATTATATGATATTTCAAGGGATATAGAGCAGTCATAGTTTAGTGGTAATTATTTGTTGGTAAGTCGATAAAATTGGATTTATGTTCGATATATTTTTGGTCGATCGAATGAAAATGCGAGGACGTTCCGTTCTTTGCGTTTTTTTTTTTAGGATAAAATTGAAAATTCTGTCTTTTTTATAAAAAGAAGAAGGAACTAGCATTATAAAATAGAATTAGTATA